>DASUIE010000325.1:0-10280 GCA_036273175.1 Allostellaceae bacterium | reverse complement strand
GCGGCGTGGTGGCGGGTGAAGACCGCCTCCAGCGCGTCGCTGATCTCGCCGACCGAGGCGCGGGCGCGGCTCGCGGCGATCGACAGTTCGAGGAGATTGCCCTTTCCGCTCTTCGCCGAGGCGGTCAGCGCCGCAAGCGCCTTTTTGCAGACCGAATCGTCGCGGGTGCGGCGGATGCGGTCGAGCCGCTCGATCTGGGCGCTGCGCACCGCCGCGTTGTCGACATCGAGCAGATCGACCGGCTCGTCGCCGGCGGACCGGTACTTGTTGACTCCGACGATGACCTCCTCGCCGCGGTCGATCGCGGCCTGGCGGCGGGCGGCGGCCTCCTCGATGCGCAGCTTGGGCATGCCGCTCTCGACCGCCTTGGTCATCCCGCCGAGTCCCTCGACCTCGTCGATCAGCCCCATCGCGGCCTCGGCGATCGACTGCGTCAGGCTCTCGACGTAATAGCTGCCGCCGAGCGGGTCGACGACATGCGGCACGCCGCTCTCCTCGGCGAGGATAAGCTGAGTGTTGCGGGCGATCTTGGCCGAGAACGGGGTCGGGAGGGCGAGCGCCTCGTCGAACGAGTTAGTGTGCAGCGACTGCGTCCCGCCGAGCACCGCGGCGAGCGCCTCGATCGTGGTGCGCACGATGTTGTTGTGCGGGTCCTGCTCGGTGAGGCTGACGCCCGAGGTCTGGCAATGGGTGCGAAGCGCCAGGCTGGCCGGATTCTTCGGGTTGAACTGGCCAACGAGGCGCGCCCACAGGAGGCGGGCGGCGCGCAGCTTGGCGATCTCCATGAAGAAATTCATGCCGATGCCAAAGAAGAACGACAGGCGCGGCGCGAATTCGTCGATGTCGAGCCCGCGCGACAGCGCGGCGCGGACGTATTCGAGCCCGTCGGCGAGGGTGAACGCCAGCTCTTGAACCGACGTCGCCCCGGCCTCCTCCATGTGATAGCCGGAGATCGAGATCGAGTTGAATTTCGGCATGTGCCGCGCGGTGTACTCGATGATGTCGGCGACGATCCGCATCGAGGGGCCGGGCGGGTAGATATAGGTGTTGCGGACCATGAACTCCTTGAGGATGTCGTTCTGGATCGTCCCCTGGAGCTTGTCCTGCGCGACGCCCTGCTCCTCGGCGGCGACGATGAACCCGGCCAATACCGGCAGAACGGCGCCGTTCATCGTCATCGACACGCTCATCTTGTCGAGCGGGATGCCGTCGAACAGGATTTTCATGTCCTCGACCGAGTCGATCGCGACCCCGGCCTTGCCAACATCGCCGACGACGCGCGGGTGGTCGCTGTCGTAGCCGCGATGCGTGGCTAGGTCGAAGGCGATCGACAGCCCCATCTGCCCGGCGGCGAGGTTGGCGCGGTAGAAGCGGTTCGATTCCTCGGCGGTCGAGAAGCCGGAATACTGGCGGATCGTCCACGGCCGATTGGCGTACATCGTGGCGCGCGGGCCGCGCAGATAGGGAGCGGCGCCGGGGATCGCGCCGCGCCAGTCGAACCCCGCCGCCTCGATGGCGGCGAGGTCGGCCTCGGTGTAGAGCGGCTTGACCGCGATGCCTTCCGGCGTCTGCCAGTCGAGAGCGGAGGCAGGCTTGCCGCGCAATTCGGCCTCGGCGAGCTTTTGCCATCGCTCGACTGCCGGTGCCGCCTTGCCGCGCTTCGCCATCGATCCTCTCCCGCCCGGGAGCGGGGATTATAGCGCTCCGGCTAGCGGCCGGCGAAGCCCAGTATGCGCCGCTGCTCGCGCTCGGCCCGCTCGATGCGGTTGTCGATGTCCTGACGCTGCTGGGTGAGCCGCTTGATATCGTTCTGGAGGCTGTTGTAGCGCTGCCGCGCCGGGGGCGGCAGGCGCCAGTAGCCTTCGCGCGCGCGGTCGGTCTGGTTGTCGCGCTCCCACCAGCCCTGCACCGGCAGCAGCGCCGGGTTTGCGGCGGCCCCGGCCGGCGGCGGGAGGGGCGGGGCCGCCTGCGCGGCGGCGATGCCGGAAAGCAGCACGGCGGCGGAAGCGATAGCCAGACGTCGCATGCGAGTTCTCCCTCATGGTGTATCGGGGGACAACGGGCCGGGTCGGCGGATGTTCCGCCGCAGCGTGTGGCGAAAGACGAGCGCGGCGGTCAGCAGGATGACCGCGCCGGCCTGGTGCGCGGCGGCGAGCGGGATCGGGACCACCAGCAGCAGCGTCGATAGGCCGAGCGCGAATTGCAGCGCGACGGCGGCGAGGAGCGCGTGCAGCGCCGGGCTCCGGCGGCGGGCGGCGAGCCACAGGGCGACGATCGCGGCGGCGGTCGTCATCGCCAGGATGCGGTGGTCGAACTGCACCGCGGCGGCGTTCTCGAACCAGTTGCGCGGGAACGGGGCGAGCGCGGCGTAGTCGGCCGGGACCAAGCTGCCGCCCATCAGCGGGAAGGTGTTGTAGATGAGCCCCGCATGGAGCCCGGCGGTGAAGCCGCCGGCGACGATCGTCGCCGCGACGAGGCACAGCACCGCCTCGGCGGCGCGGCGAAGCCACCACGCAGATTCCCTCGCCCGCACTGCGGGCGAGGGGTCCCTCAGCAGCCCGAGCGCCGTCCACAGGGTCGCGGCGTAGATCGCCAGCGCCAGCGCGAGGTGCGCGGTCAGCCGGTATTGGCTGACCTCGATCCGGTGGGCGAGACCGCTTTCGACCATGTACCAGCCGAGCGCGCCTTGGGCGGCGCCGAGCGCGAAGATGCCGGCGAGCGGCAGGACCAGTCGGCGCGGAATCCGCCGGCGCGCGAGGAAATACAGAAACGGCAGCAGATAGACGAAGCCGATCAGCCGGCCCCACAGGCGGTGGGTGTATTCCCACCAGTAGATCGTCTGGAAATTGGCGAGGCTCATCCCGGCGTTGAGCGCCTGGTATTGCGGGATGGCCCGGTACTTGGCGAATTCGGCGGCCCAGTCGGCGGGGGAGAGCGGCGGCACCACGCCCGTGACCGGCTCCCAATCGGTGATCGACAGGCCCGAGAGGGTGAGCCGGGTCAATCCGCCGATCACCACCATCAGGAAGATCATCGCGCAACACACAAGGAGCCAGGCCGCGACGGCCCTCGTCCCCCGGGCTTGGACCTCCACCTCTGCTTGCGCCGCGCTCGCCGATACCATCATCGCCGCCTTGAAGCGATCCCGCCCAGGTTTACATAGTATCGCCAGGGAACGTTGCTCGCTGGCGCGTCGTTTTGCGGCGGCAAGCGCATGTCTACAAGGCTTTCACCACGATGAAGCGGCTCTTCGCGTCGCTCGCCCTGATAAGCGGGCTGGTTGCGTTGTCACTCGCGGGGAGCGCGGGAGCGGGCGCACCGATTCCGGTGCTCGCCAGCAGCGGCAGCGCGACGATCGCGCCGATGCTCAAGCAGATCACGCCCGGCGTCGTCAACATCGCCGTGCGCGGCCGTGTCAAGGAACAGAACCCGCTGCTGCAGGACCCGTTCTTCCGCCGCTTTTTCAACGTGCCGCCGGGGCAGCGCACGCAGGAGCGCGAGACCCAGGCGACCGGCTCGGGCGTCATCGTCGACGCGGCGCAGGGCTATATCCTTACCAACGCGCATGTCGTCGAGAACGAGACCCGCATCGAGGTGACGACCAAGGACAACCACCGCTACGAGGCAAAGCTGATCGGCCGCGACGAGGAGACCGACATCGCGGTGCTGAAAATCCCGGCCAACCACCTGACCGCGGTGCCGCTCGGCGATTCCGACAAGCTGCAGGTCGGCGATTTCGTCGTCGCCATCGGCAACCCGTTCGGGCTCGGCCAGACCGTCACCTCGGGGATCGTCAGCGCGCTCGGGCGCAGCGGGCTCGGCATCGAGGGGTACGAGGATTTCATCCAGACCGACGCCTCGATCAACCCGGGCAATTCGGGCGGCGCCCTCGTTAATTTCGACGGCCAGCTGATCGGCATCAACACCGCGATCCTGGCGCCGGGCGGCGGCAATATCGGCATCGGCTTCGCGGTGCCGATCGACATGGCCCGCAAGGTCATGGACGAGCTGATTCATTACGGCGTCGTCAAGCGCGGCCGCATCGGCGTGACGATCCAGGACCTGACCCCCGACCTCGCCCAGGCGATGAACACGCAGCATACGGTGGGCGCGGTGATCGCCCGCGTCGAGGCCGGCTCGCCCGCGGATCGCGGCGGGCTCAAGAGCGGCGATCTGGTGGTCGCGGTCGATGGCAGCCCGGTGCGCAGCGGGACCCAGCTGCGCAACCTGATCGGGCTGTCGCCGATCGGCACCGACGTCAAGCTGTCGGTCTATCGCCGGGGTTCCGAGTCGACCGTCAAGGTCAAGGTCGAGCAGGCCGTCGCGACGCCCTCCCGGCGGCCGGTGCGTTAGGCGTCAGATGGCGGAAACCCCCTATGAGGTGCTCGGCGTCGCCAAGACCGCCGGCTCCGACGAGATCCGCAAGGCGTACCGCAAGCTCGCCAAGCAGCTGCACCCGGACCTGAACCCGGGGAAGCCGGAGGCCGAGGCGCGGTTCAAATCGGTCTCGGCGGCCTACGACCTCTTGTCCGACCCGGAAAAGAAGGCGCGCTACGACCGCGGCGAGATCGACGAGAGCGGCGCCGAGCGGCCGCGCTATTCGTACCGCCCGCATGCCGAGGGCGCGCAGGGCCGAAAATACGCGCCGCAGGGCGAGATGAACGTCGAGGACCTCGAAGACCTGTTCGCGATGTATGGCCAACGCGGGCGGCCCGGCGGCGCCGGGCAAGGCGGCTTTCGGATGCCGGGGCAGGACAGCCTTTATTCGCTGACGGTCGGCTTTGTCGAGGCGGCGACCGGGGGGCGGCAGCGTCTGTCGCTCGCGCCGGACCAGTGGCTCGACGTGACGATCCCGGCCGGGATCGCCGATGGCCAGGTGCTGCGGCTCAAGGGCAAGGGCCAGCCGGGTTTCGGCGGCGGAGAGCCGGGCGACGCGCTGATCGAGGTGCATGTCGCGCCGCATCCGCTGTTCCGCCGCGACGGCGACGACATCCGCATCGAGTTGCCGGTGAGCCTCGCCGAGGCGGTGCTCGGCGCCCGGGTGACGGTGCCGACCGTCACCGGGCCGGTGACGATGACGATCCCCAAGGGCTCGGACAGCGGCGCGCAATTGCGGCTGCGCGGCAAGGGCATGCAGAAGAAGGGGCATGAGGGCGATCAGTACGTGACGCTCAAGGTGGTGATCGGCGAGGCCGGCGACGCCGAGCTCGCGCAGTTTCTCGAAGGCTGGGCGGCGAAGCATCCGGGCGACCCGCGGCGCGGGATGGGCGCGCCATGACCGGGCTCGACGATCTCCTCGGCCGGTTCGCCGGGCTGGAGCGGGCAGAGCTCGTCCGCTGGGTCGAGAACCGCTGGGTGCTGCCCGACGATGAGGGCGGGCGCTGGGTATTCCGCGAGGTCGATATCGCCCGGGTCGAGCTGATCCTCCACGTGCGGCACGAATTCGCCGTCGGCGACGACGCGATGGAGCTGATGCTCGGGCTGCTCGACCAGGTCTACAGCCTCAGGCGGCAGATGGCCCGCCTCGCCGCCGCGCTGGAGGCGCAGCCGGCGGAGGTGCAGGCGGCAATCAAGCGGGCGCTGGCGCGGGAGTAGCGGAGAACCCCTCGCCCGCATGGCGGGAGAGGGTGCCCGAAGGGCGGGTGAGGGCTACTTGCCGAGTGCTGCCAGAACCGCCGTAAGGACTCCCGCGGTGTTGTCGCGATCCCGTTGTTCCAGAAGCGCATGACCCGCCACCCCTCACGCTTTAGGTAAAGCGTTCGGCGGGCATCGTCGGGACTGTCTAGACCGAGCGCATCGAGCCGAAGAGGATCGCGATGCGCGGCGCCATCGGGGTGGCTCCTACAGTTTTCGGAACCGGGCCCGCGCGCCGCGCTCGATGGCGGCGGCGGCGAGACGCCCGATTTCGAGACGATGGCGGATCAGCTCGAGGATTTGCAGCTCTTCCTGCGTCGCCTCGCCGTCGGCGGCGATCAGGTCGCAGGCGATCGCGTAGGCGGTCTCGCGCAGGCGCTCGGGGAGGGCCGCCTTGATCGCGGCGAGGGTCTTGTCGAGGCCGTCGTCGCCGCTCAGCAAATCGGCGCAGTCGTTGAGGTGGCCGCCGAGCTGGTGCGGGTCGAAGCTGCGGAACACCGGCAGGTGGCCGATGATGTCGCCGATGATCGCCCGCTCGGTCTCGCCCATGCTGGTCTCGGCGCCCGAGACGAGGACCATCGTGTAGACGAGCGCGCCGTGGGGATCGAGCATCGGCTCTCCTTCCGTCAGATGCTGGGCGGACAGTCCGAATGCCGCAAGGCGCTGTCAAGCGCGATCGGCCTCTCCCGCCGACCGGTCTCCAACCCGACCCTCCTCAAGGAAAAGACAACGGAAAATTAAGCCGGCCGTAAAGCCTGCCTCCGCGCTCTCCGGCAAACTCCTTGCGCCATAACGACGTCAAAAGGCGTTAGCAATCAGGAGAAATGAGATGGCCGCAGCTGTGCTCAAATATCTTCCCGCGCAACCGAGCGACGACGCGAGTCGGGACGGCGATCATCTTTCCCCGCGCGAAAGAGATGTGCTCTTCCATTTGGCCAAAGGGCAGGCGGACAAGGTCATCGCGCGGAACCTGGGCATCGCGGAAGCCACGGTTAAAATTCACGTTAAGAACTTGCGGCGCAAGATCAAGGTACAAAATCGGACCCAGGCGGCGGTCTGGGCTATGCGTCACTTGCCTGGACTTTGCGACAAGTCCTGCGGCTCCGTCTGAGGAGCCGAATTATCATAGAAACCGCGCGGTAAGCTCGACCGCCTCGGCGAGCGGGAGGCGGGTCACGGGCACGCCGGGCGGGAAGGCGCCGAGCAGCCGCGACGGGAGCTGGCGGTCGAGGATCGCGAAAACGCCGCGGTCGTCGGCGCGGCGCACCAGCCGCCCATAGGCCTGGCGCAGGCGCAGCCGGGCGATGCGGTCGTCATAGGCGGCGCCGCCGAAGACCGGCTTGCGGGCCTTGTGCAGGATGTCGGGGCGCGGCCACGGCACGCGGTCGAACACGATGAGGCGCAGCGAGCGCCCCGGCACATCGACCCCGTCGCGGACGGCGTCGGTCCCGAACAAGCAGGAATCCTCTTCGGCGCGGAAGATGTCGACGAGCGTCGCGGTCGCCATGGCGTCGACATGCTGGGCGAGCAGCAGGAGGCCGTCCGCCTCCAGCGCCGGGGCGACGCGGCGATGCACCTCGCGCAGCCGCGCGATGGCGGTGAAGAGGCCGAGCGCGCCGCCCTTCGCCGCCTTCATCAGCGCCGCGAACCCCGCGGCGACCTGGCCCAGATCGTCGCGCGGGAGGTCGGTGACGATCAGGATGCGGGTCTGCGCCGCGTAGTCGAAGGGCGAGGCGATGCGCGCCGCGCGCGGGCTTTCCGGCAGGTGGCGCAGCCCGGTCGCCGCCTCGGCCGCGCCCCAGGCAACGACCGGGTCGGCCTCGCCGTCGGTCAACGTCGCCGAGGTCACGACGATGCCGTGCGCCGGCATCGCCACCGCCTCGGCAAACGGCAGACCGGGGTCGATCCAGTTGCGGTTGAGCGCGACATCCTGCTCGGCGCCGTCCGAGCGGTCGAGCGCCAGCCACTCGACGGTCTCGGGCCGGCTCGGCTCGGCGAGGTCGCGCAGGAGGCGGCTCCACGCGCCGAGCACCCGATCGGCGCGGCGGTCGAGCGCACGGATCACGGCGTCGAGGCGCTGGCGCGTCCCGGCTTCGGGCGGGTCGTCGGAGTCTTCGAGGCGCCGGCGCAGGATGCCGGACAGGCGGCGCAGCGCGGCGGCGAGGCGGTCGAGTCCCTCGGCGAGGCGGGCGGCGGCCTCGACCAGCCCCTCGACCGGCGGGCGCGCCTCGGCCTCGATCCCGTAGAGGCTGTCGCCGCCAGGTCCCGTCGGCGCCCGCGCCAGCACCTGGCGCCTGACATGGCCGAGAAAGCTCTCGAAGCCGGGGAGGCCGCGATCCTCGGCGACGCGCTGGTGCCAGCCATCCGCCGGGAGGATGCGCGCGGCGACCAGCGCCTCGATCAGCGCGGCGCCGGCCTCCTCGTCGCCCTCGGTAAGGTCGCCGATGCGGCGCTGGAGGCCGCGCGCCCGCGACCGGCTGGCCTCGGCGCCGAGCAGCCAGCGGCGCAGTTCGCGCCCCTCCTGTCCCGAAAGCCGCACCGAAAAGGCGCTGTCGGCGGCCTCCAGCAGATGGTGCCCCTCGTCGAACACATAGCGGGTCGGCACCGTCGCATCGTCGAGCCCGCCGAGCGCCGCCTGGGCCATGACGAGCGCGTGGTTGGCGACGACGAGCCGCGCGTTGCGGGCGGCGCGCACATTCTTCTCGACAAAGCATTTGCGGAAATGAAGGCAGGCCGAATGGACGCATTCGCCGCGCCGGTCGGCCAGGCTGTTGACCCGGCCTCGGCCGATCAGCTCGGCGAGCCAGCCGGGGAAATCGCCGGCGACGAGGTCGCCCGCCTCGGTGGCCTGCATCCACCGCGCGATCAGCGCCAGCGGCGCGCCGCCGCCGGGCCGTCCCATCGTGCCGCGCACCGCGTCTTCGTAATTCAACAGGCAGAGGAAATTTTCGCGCCCCTTGCGGATCACGACGCGGCGGCGCTTCTGCCCCGGATCGGGGTAGAGGCGGTCGAGCTCGCCGGCGATCTGGGTCTGGAGGTTGCGGGTATAGGTCGAGATCCACACCGCGCCCTCGTTGCGCTCGGCCCACAGGCTCGCCGGGGCGATATAGCCGAGCGTCTTGCCGACCCCGGTGCCGGCCTCGGCGAGCACGGCTTGCGGCCGGTCCGGGTTTTCGCGCGGGGCAAAGGCGGCGGCGACGGCCTCGGCATAGTCGGCCTGTTGCGGGCGCGGCTCGGCGTCGTCCCCCAGCAGACCGGCGAGGCGGGTACGCGCCTCGGCCGCGGAGACCGCGAGCGCGCCGGGCGGGGGCGGCGGCGCGGTGTCCTGCCACTCGTCGAGGTCGAGCCAGACCCGAAGCCCGGCCGAGCGCTGGCCGGTTTCCGGCAGCGCGGCGAGCACCGCCGCGCCCCAGGGCCAGCCGCCCCTCGCGGCGGCTTCGGCGATGGCGCGCGCCCGCGGGTCGGTCTCGGCGGCCAGCTCCTGCAACAGCGCGCGGGCGGCGGTCGTCAGCGCGACGCAGGCGGAGACCGCGTCGCCGGGCGGCGCGAGGCCGAGCGCGGCGGCGAGCCCGCGCGGCGTCGGCACGCAGAATTGCGCCGGGCGGACGAAGGCGAACAACTCGAGCAGGTCGAGCGCGGCGAACCCGCCGATATCGAGGCGGCGGGCGGTGGCGCGGGCGTGGCACACCATGACCGCCTCGGTCTCGAGCCGCTGGCGCGCCTCGTCCCGTGACAGGGCCTCGATCTCGCCGTCCGGGGTCAGCCATACCACCTCGCGGAATCCGGCGACGATCGCCGCCGCGCGGGGCACGAGGACCCAGGTGCTTTCGGCGCTGTCGGGGTTCGGGTAGCCTCTCGGCATGACCGGGATGATCTACCACATGTGCCGGGCCGAGGAATGGGCGGCGGCGGAGGCGAGCGGCAGCTATGCCGGGTCGAGCCAGGACCGCGCGGATGGATTCATCCATTTCTCGACCGCGGCCCAGATCGTCGAGAGCGCCCGCCGCCATCGCGCCGGGCAGGATGGGCTCCTGCTGCTCGCGGTCGAGCCGGCGGCGCTCGGCGACCGGCTCCGGTGGGAGAAGTCACGCGGCGGCGATCTGTTCCCGCATGTCTACGGCACGATCGACCCGGCCGAATCGGCCTGGGTCAAGCCGCTGCCGCTAGGCGCGGACGGGGCGCATGTGTTTCCGGCGCTGGATTAGCGCGCTTGCGTGGCGGAATCTTGCGTGCGTCCGGCATAGTACGCATGTGCGGTTTCAAGTGCGTGGCGCCGTTCCCGCGCGGTCATCGCTGTCCATGCCTTAGGCCCGTTCGGGCTCCCGTACACGGCCCACTTCTGCTCCTCGGGAACGAAAAAAATGTTGCGTGGATCGCCAGGCGTAATCCCGTGGCGGCTCATGGCGCCAAGACAGTAGCCGCCTACCTCTGGGCTATACCGCTCCGGATCGCTCTTGAAGGCTTCTAGCGTTGCCTCAGTCGCGAACGCATACAAGGCGCCCTTGTGTTCGGCGATGTATCTCGTGGGATCGCCGGCGATGACTGCACCGATGGTGGCATCGTGTATGCCATTGGGAAAGCGCAGAACAGGATCGGCCCCCATGAGCGCGAGGTGGATGCCCGGCTCGATATCGGGATATGCTTTC
>DASUIE010000324.1:0-15706 GCA_036273175.1 Allostellaceae bacterium | reverse complement strand
GGACGGCACGGCGATCGCCGAGGGCCTCGGCCGCATCCGCGCCGAGATCGAGAGCGGCGAATTCATCTTCCGCGAGGACCTCGAAGACATCCACCTCAATGTCGAATCCCGGCTGACCGAGCTGATCGGGCCGGCGGCCGGGCGGCTGCACACGGCGCGCTCGCGCAACGACCAGGTCGCGCTCGACTTCAAGCTGTGGGTGCGCGGCGCGACCGACCGCATCGAGGCGGCGCTCAAGGACGCGCAGGCCGCCCTGATCGACCAGGCCGAGGCCCATGCCGATACCGTCATGCCCGGCTTTACCCACTTGCAGATCGCCCAGCCGGTGACGCTCGGTCATCACCTCCTCGCCTATGTCGAGATGCTGGGGCGCGACCGCGGCCGCTTCGCCGACTGCCGCCGCCGGCTCAACGAAAGCCCGCTCGGCGCCGCGGCGCTGGCCGGCACCGCCTTTCCGATCGACCGCGACGCGACCGCCGAGGCGCTCGGCTTCGACCGGCCGGCCGCGAACTCGCTCGACGCCGTCTCGGACCGGGATTTCGCCATCGAGTTTCTCGCCGCGGCTGCGCTGTGCGGGACGCATCTGTCGCGCCTGGCCGAGGAGATCGTGGTCTGGGCCAGCGACGCCTACCGCTATATCGCGCTCAGCGACGCGTTCACCACCGGCAGCTCGATCATGCCGCAAAAGCGCAACCCCGACGCGGCCGAGCTGGTGCGCGCCAAGACCGGGCGCCTCAACGGCGCGCTGTTGGGGCTGCTGACGGTGATGAAAGGACTGCCGCTGGCCTATCAAAAGGACATGCAGGAGGACAAGGCGCCGGTGTTCGAGGCGGCCGACACGCTGGAATTGTGCCTCGCGGCGACGGCCGGGATGGTGCGCGACATGCGGCCCGACCGCGAGCGGCTGCGCGAGGCCGCCGGGCGCGGCTTCAGCACCGCGACCGACCTCGCCGACTGGCTGGTGCGCGAGCTGGGCCTGCCGTTCCGCCGCGCGCACCACATCACCGGCGCGATCGTCAAGGCGGCCGAGACCAAGGGCCGCGCCCTCGCCGACCTGCCCCTCGGGGATATGCAGGCGATTGAGCCGTCGATCACCGACGCCGTCTTCGCTACGCTGTCGCCCGAAAACTCGGTCGCGAGCCGGACCAGCCTGGGCGGCACCGCCCCTGCCCGCGTCCGCGCCGCGATCCGCACCGCGCGGGAAAGGTTTTTGTCATGAGCACGCTGCGCCGCCTTTCTCCGGCCATCTTGGCGCTGATGCTGGTCGCGATGCTCGGCGCCTGCGGCAAGAAGGGCGCGCCGGTGCCGCCGGCGGACGAGCCCAACACCTATCCGCGGAATTATCCGAGTGAGTGAGCCCTTCGCCTATCGCAACGGCGAGATGTTCGCCGAAGACGTGGCGGTCGCCCGCGTCGCCGCGGAAGTCGGCACGCCGTTCTACCTCTATTCGGCGGCGTCGTTCGCCGGGCAGTACCGGGCGCTCGCCGAGGCGCTCTCGCCGCTCGACCCGCTGATCTGCTACGCGGTCAAGGCCAACTCGAACCTCGCGGTGCTGCGCCTCTTCGCCGGGCTCGGCGCCGGCGCCGACGTGGTCTCCGAGGGCGAGCTGAGACGCGCCCTCGCCGCCGGCGTCCCGGCCGGACGGATCGTCTTCTCCGGGGTCGGCAAGACCCGCGCCGAGCTCGATTTCGCCGTCGCCAGCGACATCCACCAGATCAACGTCGAGTCGGTATCGGAGCTGCGCCGCCTCAGCGCCGTTGCGCGGGATGCGGGCCGCGCCGCGCGGGTCGCGATCAGGGTCAACCCCGATGTCGATGCCGGCGGCCATCCCGGCATCTCGACCGGGCGCGAGGGCGACAAGTTCGGGATCGCCCGCGGCGAGGCGGTCGCCGCCTATCGGCTGGCGGCAGATTTGCCGGGGATCGAGCCGGTCGGGCTCGCCGTGCATATCGGCTCGAAGATCGAGGAGCTGGGGCCGAGCCGCAGCGCGTTTACGCGTCTCGCCCGGCTGGTGCGCGAGCTGCGCGCCGAAGGGCTCGCGGTGCGGCGCGTCGATCTCGGCGGCGGGCTGACGATCCCGTACGAGGCGGGCGACGCGGCGGTGAGTCCGCGCGACTACGCCGCGGCGGTGCGCGACAGCTTTGGCGCGCTCGATGTCGAGCTCGCCTTCGAGCCGGGCCGGTTTCTCGTCGGCGCCGGCGGCGTGCTGGTGTCGTCCGTGGTATATGTGAAGGAGGGACAGGGCCACCGCATCGTTATCGTGGATGCAGCGATGAACGACCTCATCCGCCCCGCGCTCTACGACGCCTTTCACGACATCGTGCCGGTGCGCGAGCCGCCGGCGAATGCCGTTCGATCGCCAGTCGACATCGTGGGGCCGGTCTGCGAGAGCACCGACACCTTTGCCCGCGAGCGCGCGCTGCCGCCGCTGGCGGAAGGCGAGCTGGTCGCGTTCAAGACGGCCGGCGCCTACGGCGCGGCGATGGCCTCGACCTATAACAGCCGGCCGCTGGCGCCGGAGGTGCTGGTCTCGGGCGGGCGCCATGCGGTGATCCGGAAGCGGCCGAGCCATGCGGATCTGATGGCGTTCGACGCGGTCCCGGACTGGCTCGGCGGATGAGCGAAAGCGCCGCCCCGAACCGCCTGCTCGCCGCGCGGCTGCGCCTGGCCCGCGCCGCGCTGGCTTGGGAGCTGGTTTGGCCGGCGCTATGGCCGGCGCTGGCGCTGATCGGGGCGCTGGCGGTCCTGGCGCTGTCGGACCTGCTGCCGGCGCTGCCCGGACCCGCTCATGCCGCGGTGCTGGCCGCTTTCGCGGCCGCGATCGCCGCCGCGCTCGCCTGGGGCGCGTGGCGCATCGCCTGGCCCGCGCGCGACGCGGCCCGGCGGCGCATCGAGACGTCGAGCGGGCTTGCCCACCGCCCGCTGCTGGCGCTCGGCGACAGCCCGAGCGCGCCGCTCGACCGCGACGGCGGCGCGCTATGGGCGGCGCATCAGCGCCAAGTCGCGGCCGCGATGCGGGGGCTGCGCGTCGGCTGGCCGCGCTCGGCGCTGGCGCGGCGCGACCCGTGGGGCATCCGCTCGATCCTGGCGATCCTGCTGCTGATCGCGATGATCGATGCCGGCCCCGACTGGCGCGACCGCGTGGCGCGCGCCTTCCACCCCAATTTCGCGCCCGGCGCCGCCACCGTCGCGACCAGTTTCGACGTCTGGGTCACGCCCCCCGACTATACCGGGCTGCCGCCGCAATTCCTCAAGGCCGGCGACGACAAGAACCCGGTGACGGTGGCGACCGGCAGCACCCTCCTCGCCCAGGTCCATGGCGGCGCCGCGGTGCCGAAGCTCGCCATCGACAAGGACGCGCGCGAGTTCGAGACGGTCGACAAGCAGAATTTCCGCGCCGGCGCGACCCTGACCGCCGGGACCCGCCTGACCCTGAGCCAGGGGAACGAGACGCTCGGAAGCTGGCCGATCCAGATCGTCCCCGACAACCCGCCGGCGATCGATTTCGCCCATCCGCCGAGCGCCACCCCGCGGGCGGCGCTGCGCCTCGATTTCCACGCGACCGACGATTACGGCGTCGAGAGCGTCAAGGCGGTGATCCGCCGTCCCGACGACGCCGCCGCCGGCACGATCGAATTGCCGCTGCCGCTCCCCGGCCTGCACCTCAAGGAGGCCGAGGCGACCAGCTATCACGATCTGTCGCCGCATCCCTGGGCCGGGCTGCCGGTCGAGGTCAGGCTGCTCGCGACCGACGCGCACGGCCAGACCGGGACGAGCCCGCCGTTCAAGATGACCCTGCCCACGCGCCACTTCACCAACCCGATCGCGCGGGCCCTCATCGACGAGCGCCGCGAGCTCGTGAAGGACCCGACCGCCCGCATTCCGGTCGCCGAAATCCTCGGCGACCTCAACGCGCGGCCGGCGCTCTACCGCAACGACACGCTGGTCACCCTGTCGCTGAGCTTTGCCGAGCACCTGCTGCGCCGCGACGACACGGCGGCGGGCACCGCCTCGGTCGTCGATTTGTTGTGGGACACCGCGCTCCACATCGAAGACGGCAACATGTCGCTCGCCGAGCGCGAATTGCGCCGGCTGGAGCAGAAGCTGCAGGACGCGCTGGCGCGCAACGCCCCCGACGCCGAGATCGACCAGCTGATGCGCGAGCTGCGCCAGGCGCTCGACAATTACATGCAGGCGCTCGCCCAGGACATGCTTCGCCATCCCGACCGGGCGCAGCCGCAGCAGGGCGAGCCGTCGCGCATGCTGACCGACAAGGACCTGCGCGACATGCTCGACCGCGCCCGCGACCTCGCCCGCGGCGGCCAGCGCGAGCAGGCCCGGCAGATGCTGTCGCAGCTGCAGAACATGCTGGAGAATTTGCGCGCGGCCCGTCCCGGAGAAAACCGCCGCGGATCGAGCCAGACGCAGCAGACCATGCGCGGGCTCGAGGAGCTGATGCAAAAGCAGCAGCAGCTTCTCGACCGCAGCTTCCGCGCGCAGCGCCGCCGCACCCAGCAGATGCCGCCGCAATTCGGCCAGCCCGGAAACCCGGACCAGGGCCAGAACGGCGAGATGGGCGACGAAGCGGGGCAGCAGGAGAATTTGCGGCGGCAGCTTGGCGAGATGATGCGGCGGCTCGGCGAAGGCAACGGCGACATCCCGCAAACGATGGGCCGGGCCGAGCGGTCGATGCATGACGCGACGGGCGCGCTGGAGCAGGGCCTTCCGGGCGAAGCCATCGCACCGCAGACCGAGGCGCTCGACCAGCTCCAGCAGGGCGCGCGGGACTATGCCCGCCAGCTCGAAGAGCAGCTGGGCAAGGGAATGAGCGGGATGCCGGGCGAAAAGAACCCCGGCGAGCGCGGCTTCGAGGGGGAGGATAGCGACCCGTTCGGCCGGCCGCTGTCGAGCAACGGCACCTACGACCAGGGCGATGTCAGGATCCCCGATTTCAATGTGCTGCAAAAGACCCGGCAGATACTCGACGAGCTTCGCCGCCGCGCCGGCGAGCGCACCCGGCCTTCGATCGAGCTCGACTATATCGACCGGCTGTTAAAGCGGTTTTGACAATTGGCCGCTAACGGATCGACTCGACGCGCCGGAGGGTGCTAGTAACTTCCAATACATCGTTGCCGCCAGGTGAATATTTCATTGTCTTGCTCAACCGCTGTCGACCGCCGACTGTTGCTCGGGATTATCGCCGGTACGGTCGTCTTGCCGCGATTTGCCCGGGCCGTGCCGGCGGCGCCGCCGGGACCGCAGCGGATTCACCTGGTCAACGCGCACACCAACGAGGTTTTCGACGGCGTCTACCGTGACGGCAACGGGCCGATCGCCTCGGCGCTGACCGACCTTTCGGGGTTTCTGCGCGACTTTCACTCGGGCGCCACCCACGCGATCGATGTCGATGTGCTCGATTTCCTCGCCGCGGTCATGGCCAAGACCGGCCAGCAAAGCGCGACGATCCTTTCGGCCTACCGCACCCCCGAGACCAACGAGATGCTGCGGCGGACCAATTTCGGCGTCGCCGAAAACAGCCAGCACCTCTATGGCCGGGCCCTCGACGTGCATTTCGAGGGCGGGCTCGCCGAGGCGATGAGGACGGCGCGCGAGATGCGGCGCGGCGGGGTCGGCTGGTACCCGCATTCCGGCTTTATGCATATCGACAGCGGTCCGGTGCGCAACTGGGACCTCGACGAGAGCGGCCTCGGCTCGCTCCTGCTGGGCGGCGGCCGCATCCATTTCAACGACAAGGGCGAACCGGTCGTGATCCGCGGCCGCGGCGGCGTGCCGATGGCCCGGGGCGGCGGCCGGCTGGTGACGGTACGTCAGCGCCTCGCGCGGCTGCATCAGCTCGCCCGCGCCGAATTCCTGCACCGCCGCCACTAGAAAATGCTCGGAGGCCGAGCCGGCTTGACTCGCTTTCGGCCGGTGGGCAGGCTCGGTCGAGCGCCACCGATAAACGAGCGCGCGGGGAGGTAACGGCTATGAGGTTCGGATGGCGTCGCTCGGCGAGCTGACGGCATCTGACGCCCCCGCACAAGCAGCGGGGCGGTCGCCGCTGCTCGAAATCCGCGACGTGGCCCTTCGCTTCGGCGGGATCGTCGCCCTCGACGGCGTGTCGTTCACGATCGAGGACGGCCAGATCCTCGGCCTCATCGGCCCCAACGGCGCGGGCAAGACCACGCTCTTCAATTGCGTCAGCCGGCTCTACACGCCGAACCGCGGCGACATCCTGTTCGGCGGCGTGTCGATGCTGCACCGCCCGCCCCACCGCATCGCCGAGATCGGGGTCGCCCGCACCTTTCAGAACCTCGCGCTGTTCGGCCCGCAATCGGTGCTCGACAACGTGCGGATCGGCGGCCACCCGAACACCGCCGGCGATTTCGTCAGCAATGCGCTGCGCCTGCCGTGGGTGCGGCGGCAGGAGGCGGAAATCACCGAGACCGCCTGGTCGCTCTTACGGATGCTCGACCTGGAGGCGGTCGCCCACCGCCCCGCCGCGGGCCTGCCGCTGGGCACGCGCAAGCGGGTCGAGCTGGCCCGTGCCCTCGCCTCCCGCCCCAAGCTGCTGATGCTCGACGAGCCCGCCGGCGGCCTCAACCACGGCGAGGTCGGCGAGCTCGGCGCCCTCATTCGCCGCGTGCGCGACGAGCGCGAGGTCACCGTGCTCCTCGTCGAGCACCACATGAACCTGGTGATGTCGACCTCGGACAAGGTCGTCGCGCTCGATTTCGGCCGCAAGATCGCCGAGGGGACACCGGCCGAGGTGCAGAGCAACGAAGAGGTGATCCGCGCCTATCTCGGCACCGGCCATGGCAAAGAGCGCGGCCGATGATGCTCGAGGTCGCGGGGCTCGACGCCTGGTACGGCCAAAACCGCGCGCTCCACGAGATCAGCTTCGGCGTCGACGAAGGGCATATCCGCACCCTCCTGGGGGCCAACGGCGCCGGCAAGACGACCGCGTTGCGCGCGCTGTGCGGCATGGTGCGGACCGGCGGCGACATCACCTTCGACGGCAAGCGCATCGCCGGCTGGGCCACCGAGGACATCGCGAGGCTCGGCGTCGCGCACGTCCCCGAGGGACGCGGCACCTTCGTGCGGCTGACGGTCGAGGAGAATTTGCAGCTCGGCGCGATGACCCGCCGCGACCGCGCCGGAATCGCCGCCGATATCGACCGCGTCTATGCCCAATTCCCCCGGCTCAGGGAGCGGCGCACGCAGCAGGCCGGCACGCTTTCCGGCGGCGAGCAGCAGATGCTGGCCGTGGGCCGCGCGCTGATGCTGCGGCCGCGCCTGCTGCTGCTCGACGAGCCGTCCTTCGGCCTGGCGCCGCTGATCGTCGAGGAATTGTTCGCAATCCTGCGCCGGGTCAACGAGGAGACGCGGGTGGCGATGCTGATCGTCGAGCAGAACGCCGCGCTCGCGCTGGAGCTCGCCGAGCACGCCTACCTCCTCGAAACCGGCCGCATCGTCATGGACGGGCCCGCCGCCGACCTCGCCGCCGACGAGGGCGTGCGCCGGTCGTATCTGGGGTACTGAATGGACCTGCTGCTCACCCAGATCTTCGCGGGGCTGGCGACCGGCGGCATCTATGCCTGCATGGCGCTCGCGGTGGTGATGATCTACCAGGCGATCGACCATCTGAATTTCGCCCAGGGCGAGATGGCGATGTTCTCGACCTTTATCGCCTGGCAACTGATCCAGTGGGGCTTGCCGTATTGGCTCGCCTTTCTGGCGGCCGCCGCGGTGTCGTTCGCCGGCGGCATCGTCATCGAGCGGGTGCTGTTCAAGCCGCTGCACAACGCCTCGATCCTGTCGAACCTGGTCGGGTTTATCGCGCTGTTCAGCATCCTCAACAGCGGCGCCGGCTATCTGTGGGACTACACGATCAAGACCTTCCCGACCCCGTTCGGCCACACCAACCTGTTCGGCGGCCTCATCGACACGCACGAGGCCGGGATGATCGCCGTGACCGCGGTGCTGCTGTTTTTTCTCTATGCCTTCTTCCGCTTCACCCGGCTCGGGCTGGCGATGCGGGCGGCCGCGGCGAACCCGGAATCGGCGCGGCTCGTCGGCATCCGCGTCGGGTGGATGACCGCGCTCGGCTGGGCGATGGCGGCGGCGGTGGGCGCGGTGGCCGGGATGATGATCGCGCCGGTCGTGTTCCTCGAACCCAACATGATGCTGGGCGTATTGCTTTACGGCTTCGCGGGGGCCGTGCTCGGCGGGCTGACCAGCCCGCTCGGCGCCGTCATCGGCGGGTTTCTCGTCGGCATCATCGAAAACCTCGCCGGGACCTTCGTTCCCTATTTCGGGCGCGAGCTCAAGCTGAGCCTCGCGCTGATCGTGATCGTGGCGGTGCTGATGTTCAGACCGAGCGGTATCTTCGGCCGCAGCGTGGTGAGCCGGGTATGACGGTACCGACGACGATCCCCGAAACGGCGGCCGCGGGCGCCGCTTCCCGGCCCCGGGGCCGGCGTCTCGCGCTGAACCACCTGGCGATCGGCGCGGTGCTGATCGCCGCGGTGCTGATCCCGCTGTTCACCCACAGCTTTGTCGTCTTCGAGCTGACGCAGGTGATGATCTACGGGCTGGCGATCCTCGGCCTCAACATCCTGACCGGGTTCAACGGCCAGTTCTCGCTCGGCCACAGCGCGTTCTACGGCCTGGGCGCGTATACCGCGGCGGTGCTGATGCATCAGTGGGAGGTCAACTACCTGCTGACGCTGCCGGCCGCCGGATTGGTGTGCTTCGCGGTCGGCTTCCTGTTCGGGCTGCCGGCGCTGCGGCTGCAGAATTTGTACCTGGCGCTCGCGACCTTCGCGCTGGCGACGGCAATGCCCCAGCTGCTGAAGTTTCACGCGTTCGAAGGGTTTACCGGCGGGGTTCAGGGCATCGTCGTCGACCAGCCGGACCCGCCGAGCTTTCTGCCGGTCGACGGCGACCAGTGGCTCTACTACCTGACCCTGATCGTCGTCGTCTTGATGTTCTGGGCCGCCCACAATCTGATCCGCAGCCGCTCGGGCCGGGCAATCCTCGCGATCCGCGACAACCCGATCGCGGCCGCGGCGATGGGCATCAACAGCTCGCTCTACAAGACGCTGACCTTTGGCGTCAGCGCGCTCTACACCGGCGTGGCCGGGGCGCTGGGCGCGCTCGCGATCCAGTTCGTCGCGCCGGACAGCTTTACGATCCTGCTGTCGATCTCGCTGCTGGTCGGGCTGGTGATCGGCGGGGTCGGCTCGATTCCCGGCTGCCTGTTCGGCGGCCTCTTCGTGCTGTTCGTGCCGAACATCGCCAACAAATTCTCGACCGGCTTGGCCGGGGCCGTCTACGGCGTCATCCTGCTCGGCGTGATTTTCGCGATGCCGGCCGGAGCCGCCGGGTTTGTCCGCTATGTCGCCGCGCGGGCTTCGCGCGCGTTCAACCGATCCGCATGACCACCAGGGAGGCCACGATGAAGAAACTCACCCGCCGCAGCATCCTCGCCGCCGCGCCCGGCGCGCTCGCCTTGACCGTGCCGATGCTGTCGCCGCGCCGCGCCAGCGCCAAGGAATACGGACCGGGGGTCACCGACACCGAGATCAAGATCGGCAATACCAACCCCTATAGCGGCCCGGCCTCGTCCTACGGCACGCTCGGCAAGGTCGAGCACGCCTATTACGCAATGCTCAACGACAAGGGCGGCATTAACGGCCGCAAGGTCAACCACATCTCCTACGACGACGCCTATACCCCGCCGAAGACGGTCGAGATGGCGCGCAAGCTGGTCGAGCAGGACAACGTGCTCTTGATCGCCAGCCCGCTCGGCACGCCGTGCAACAGCGCGATCTGGCACTACATGAACCAGAAGAAGGTGCCGCAGCTCTTCGTCGCCACCGGCGCCACCAAGTGGAACGATCCGAAGGGGCATCCCTGGACGATCGGCTGGCAGCCGAACTACCAGAGCGAAGGCCGCATCTACGCGACCTACGTCCTTCAGCACGCCCCAAAAGGGAAGATCGGCATCCTCTACCAGAACGACGATTTCGGTAAGGACTACCTCAAGGGCCTCAAGGACGGGCTCGGCGACAAGGCGTCGATGGTCCAGGTCGAGGCGTCGTACGAAACGACCGACCCGACCGTCGACTCGCAGGTCGTGGACATGAAGGCCAAGGGCCTCGACGTGTTCGTCAACTGCGCGATCCCCAAATTCGCCGCGCAGGCGATCCGCAAGGCCGCCGAAATCCAGTGGAAGCCGCTGCACGTCCTCAGCAGCATCGGGTCCTCGGTGGCGGCGACCCTGAAGCCGGCCGGGCTCGAAAACGCCAAGGACATCGTCTCGGATTTCTACCTGAAGGACCCCAACGACCCGCAGTGGAAGGACGATGCCGGGTACAAGGAATGGGCCGCCTTCATGGACAAGTACTATCCCGAAGGCGACAAGGCGGACGGCGGCAACGTCGCCGGCTATTGCCTGGCGATGGCCTGCGCCCACGTGCTGACGGCCTGCGGCGATACCGTGACGCGCGAGAACGTGATGAAGCAGGCGGCCAACATCAAGGACCTGTCGCTGCCGATGCTGTTGCCGGGGATCAAGGCCAACACCACGGCGACCGACTGGGCGCCGCTCAAGCAGGTGCAGATGGCGAAGTTCGACGGCGCGCGCTGGCAGCTTTTCGGCCCACTGATCACCGGCGCGGTGACCTGACCTTACCGATCCGCCGGCCACCCCCTCCCGCATCGCGGGGCGATAAAGGGATTACGAGATGGAGCGACGAATTCTGCCATTTCGCTCTCCGGTGCCCTGTCTGAAGGTCTACGGGGTGCGGTGATTGTTGTCTAGGCTGCGCTGCGCGGGCGGGCCATCGAAAGTGTTGACGGATTTGCCCGGATGCGGTCTTTGGCCGACACCCGGCCGCGAGGATGTCCGCAGAAACGAAGGCTGACGCCATGAAGTACATGATCACTTGGTCCGAACGCTCACAAGGTTCGGCCATCGAGTATGAGAACGCACAAAAGCGGATTCTCGATGTGTTTCGCCGCTGGCAAGCGCCCGCCAATTTCAAGATCGAGCTGTTTGTGATCCGGGTGGGCGACTGGGGCGGCTATATGCTGGCGGATTGCGATGATCCGATCGCCGTGCACAAGTTCTGTTCGATGCTCCCGGCCTTCGAATTCCAGGCGAGACCCGTCATTCCGATCGAAGATGCGGTGCGCGGCGAGCTTGAAGTAATGGCGTGGCGCGACAGTCTGAAAACCGACTGAGGCTCGCCGGAATTCTCTCGCACGGTCCGTCGATATTGTCCGCTCTAGCTCGACTGCGCCCGACGGTCCGGTTCGGCACGAGAAGCGTGAGAGGACGATCTTGTCGTGATCCACTGGCACCCGCGTTGCTGCTGAGGGGTGCCGGATGTGGAAGCCTGAACATCGCCATGCTGCCGACCGCCATACCGCCGGGCCAAACGCGGCGGGCGCCGGCGCGATGGGCAGGTGATCCGAGACGAGGTTACCGAGGAGCTGCTGCAAGGATATAGCTCGCCGCAGGATTTGCTTGGCGAGGAGGGTCCGTTCAAGGGTTCCCTCCATCCCCCGGCATCGCGGTAGAGGCGTCTCTGGACGCACTCGCCGGTTATGTGTCAAGTTCTTGGACGTGGTCCGGGGGGACGGCGTTGGTCAGGCTCGAGAATGTCGGCAAGCGCTACGGCAGCGGCGCCGAGGTGTTGCAGGACGTTACCGTCACGCTCGACCCTGGCGGCTTTTACTTTCTGACCGGGGTGAGCGGCGCCGGCAAGACGACGCTGCTCAAGATCATCTACCTGGCCGAGCGCGCCTCGCGCGGGCTCGTCACGCTGTTCGACACCGACACCGCGACGGTCGACCGCCGCACGCAATCCGGGCTGCGCCGCCGCATCGGCATCGTGTTCCAGGATTTTCGCCTGATCGAGCATCTGAGCGTGCGCGACAACGTCGCCCTGCCGCTGCGCATCGGCGGCGCGCCGGAGCGCGAAATCCGCGAGAACGTGCCCGAGCTTCTCGGCTGGCTCGGCCTCGCCGACAAAGGGGATTTGCGGCCGGCGACCCTCTCCGGCGGCGAGCAGCAGCGTGTCGCGATCGCCCGCGCGATCGTGCGCCGCCCCGACCTATTGCTCGCGGACGAGCCGACGGGCAATGTCGACGACGAGATCGCGATGCTGCTGGTGCGCGTCTTCGAGCGGATCAACCGGCTCGGCACCACGGTGCTGATCGCGACGCACGATGTCGCCTTCGCCCGGCAGTTCGCGCATGAGCGGTTTCATCTCGACCGCGGTATATTGTCGGCGGTGACCGCCGACGAGGGGATATGAACGGCACCTGGGCGATCGCGCCGCGACTCGACCTGCCGCTCGGACGCGACGCGACCGGGCGGTTCCTGCCGTGGATCGTCGCGCTGATGGTTTATCTGTCGGTCCTCGGCGGGGTCGGCCTGATGCTGCTCGGCGACACGCTGCGCGACTGGAACCGCTCGCTGTCGACGACGATGACGCTGCAGCTTCCCGCGGACACCTCCGCCGGGCGGATCGAGACGACCGTCGCGACGCTGAAGCAGACCCCGGGCATCGTCTCGGTCCATCTCCTCGGCGCCGACGAAACCGCGCGGCTGATCGCGCCGTGGCTCGGCACCGGGGTCCAGGCCGATTCGCTGCCGCTGCCGCGCCTCGTCGACATCCAGATCGCTCCGGGCGCCAAGCCCGACCTCGCCGCGCTGCGCCAGCGGCTGACCGCGATCGATCCCGGCGCCGACCTCGCCGACCACAGCTCCGCCCTCACCGCGCTGCGCGGTTTCGCGGTGCGCCTCGAAGGGGTGATCGGCGCCGGCGTCGCGGTCGTCGCGATCATGCTGGTGCTGACCGTCGTGTTCATCGCCCGCACCGGGCTCGCGATCCATCAGCCGGTCGTCGATATCCTGCACCTGCTCGGCGCCCCCGACCGCTATATCGCGCACCAGTTCCAGACCCATGCGCTGTGGGTCGGGCTGCGCGGCGGCGCGATCGGCGGGCTCGCCGCGGCGGCGACGATCGTCATCCTCGGCCGCGCCGCCGGGGCCGTCTCGCTGCCGCTGCCGGTCGCCGAGCCGGGCCTCTTCGACTGGCGGCTCTGGGTCATGCTCGTGGCGATCGCCGTCGCCGCGGGCCTCGTCGCGATGGCGACCGCGCGGGCCACGATCGCGCGGCGCCTGGCGCGCATGCCGTGAGCGGCAGGGTCAAGCTTCTGGCGGGGCTGGCGGGGGCCTGCGCCGGGCTGTGGCTTGGCGGGCTGTTGTGGTTTGTCCATTCGGGCATGTCGCGGGGCGACGACCAGGCCCGCGCGACGGATGCGATCGTCGTGCTGACCGGCGGCCGGCTGCGGCTCGAAACCGGGATCGACCTGTTCGGCGGCGGCCGCGCGCGCAAGCTCTTCATCTCCGGCGTCAACCACCATGTCGACCGCGAGGCGCTGACCCGCGTGTTCGAGCCGGTCGCCAGCCGGGCGCAATGCTGCATCGTGCTCGGCCACGACGCCGACAACACGCGCGGCAATGCGCGCGAGACCGCGTCGTGGATGCGGCAGGAGCGCTTTTCCAGCCTGCGCCTGGTGACGAGCTGGTACCACATGCCGCGCAGCCTTTTGGAATTCCACCGCGCGATGCCGAGCGCGGAGATCGTCGCCTCGCCGGTCTTCGCCAAGGCCGAGCCGGGCGAGGACCGTGTCGCGGCATGGGCGGGCGCCGCCGGGCTGACCATCGGCGAATATCACAAATTCCTCGCCGTGCGGCTGCTCATCGCCGCCGAAACAGTGTTTCCGGGACTCGCCGCGCCGCCCGGACCCGATTTCCCCGAGACCACCGCGACCGCGGCCACCGCCCGCCGGCAATGAGGCGGCTGCGCGCGATCCTGTTCAACCTGGTTTTTTTCGCGGGAACGGGGCTGATGGCGGTTTTCGGCCTCCCGTTCGCGGTGGCGCCGCGACGGGCCGCGATGGCGTTCGGCCGCGCCTGGTCGCGCTGGTCGCTGGCGGCGCTCAAGGGCATCGTCGGGCTCGATCACGAAATCCGCGGCTGGGACAACCTTCCGGCGGGGCCGTGCCTGATCGCGATGAAGCACCAATCGGCCTGGGACACGCTGATCATGCCGGTGCTGCTCGGCGACCCGGCGGTGGTGATCAAGCGCGAGCTCAAGCTTGTGCCGTTTTACGGGTGGTACGCGACCCGGGCGGGGTCGATCTTCGTCGACCGCAAGGGCGGCGCCGCGGCGCTGCGCGACATGGTCGCCCAGGCCCGGCGCGCGCTGGCGGCCGGCCGCAAGATCGTGATCTTTCCGCAAGGCACCCGGACCGCGCCGGACGAGCACGGCCCCGCCTATCAGCCCGGAATCGCCGCGCTCTACCAGGCCCTGGCGCTGCCGCTGGTGCCGGCCGCGGTAAATTCCGGCCTCTTCTGGGGCCGCCGCTCGTTCAACAAGAAGCCGGGCCGGATCGTGCTCGAATTCCTGCCGCCGATCCCGCCCGGAAAACCCCGCCGCGAGGTCATGGCCGAGCTCGAAGCACGGATCGAGGCGGCCACCGGGCGGCTGGTGGCGGAAGGGAAAGGGTCGAAGTAGCGGAACAAAAGTACTACATTCCAGGGTTCTGGGATCGCGATTTGGGACCCCTGCCGATGGATATCCGCCCGATCCGCACCGACCGCTTCGACACGCTCAGCGCGCCGATCGGCGCGTACGAGCAGCGGCAGTGGCCGATGCTTCACGAATAGAGGACGGAAATGGCCATCGTCGCCTCGATCTCCCAGCAGATCTGGGACATGAAATACCGGCTGCGCGCGCCGAACGGCGAGCCGGTCGACAAGGCGATCGAGGATAGCTGGCGGCGCATCGCCAAGGCGCTGGCCGAGCCCGAGCGCGAGGCCGACCGCGCCCTTTGGGAAGAGAAGTTCTACGCCGCGCTCGACGATTTCCAGTTTCTGCCGGCCGGGCGCGTCGTCGCCGGCGCCGGCGCCCAGCGCGAGGTCACCCTGTTCAACTGCTTTGTGATGGGGACGATCCCGGACTCGCTCTCGGGCATCTTCGCCCATCTTCGCGAGGCGGCGCTGACGATGCAGCAGGGCGGCGGGATCGGCTACGATTTCTCGACGCTGCGCCCGCACGGCGCCTATGTGAAGGGTGTCGGCGCCGACGCCTCCGGGCCGCTCAGCTTCATGGATGTGTGGGACGCGATGTGCCGCACGATCATGTCGGCCGGGTACCGGCGCGGCGCGATGATGGCGACGCTCGCCTGCGACCACCCCGACATCGAAGCCTTTATCGACGCCAAGCGCGAGCCCGGCCGGCTGCGCATGTTCAACCTCTCCGTCCTCATTACCGACGCCTTTATGCGCGCGGTCGAGGAGGACGCGCCGTGGCAACTGTCGTTCGGCGGCACGGTCGCCAAGGTTCTTCCCGCGCGCGAGCTGTGGGACAAGATCATGCGGGCGACCTATGCCTACGCCGAGCCCGGCGTGATCTTCATCGACCGCATCAACCGGATGAACAACCTGAACTATTGCGAGCAAATTCAATGCAGTAACCCGTGCGGCGAGCAGCCGCTGCCGCCTTACGGCGCGTGCCTGCTCGGCTCGTTGAACCTGGCGCGGCTGGTCGCCGACCCGTTCACGCCGCAGGCGCGGCTCGACACCGCGCGGCTCGCGGCGCTGGTGCCGGTCGCGGTGCGG
>DASUIE010000323.1:0-21010 GCA_036273175.1 Allostellaceae bacterium | reverse complement strand
TCTACGAGGAGATTGAGGTCATACCGCGCCAGCCGCCCGAATGGGTGCCGCTGCTGCCCGAGGATTAAACCCCGGCCGAGCACACCCGGTCGCGACCGATATCGAGATGGAGATGGTTGTAGTGGTCGCGGTTGGAATCGGGCGTCAGGACCACCGAGAAATACCGGCAGGCGTTGCGGGCGACATCGTGCAGGAAGTCGCGCACCGGCCCCGGGCGGCGCCAGTCGCGCGCGACATTGGCGGTGGTGCCGTCGGAAAAGCGAAACCCGGCGATGTCGAAGGCGCGGCCATAGGCGTGTTCGCTGAGCACTCCCCTCTTGCTTGTATTGGCGCGGCAGGCATAGGCGCCAAAATGCTCGATCTGCGCGACCGAGCGGCCGAGGTCCCGCCGCGCGAGGGGCTCCACCGCCTCCCGTTCGAACCGGTCGAAGCGGCTGGCCATCGCGCAGCTCATCGTCGCCGGGTGGCGCAGCCGCGCCTCCAGCCGTTCGACGCGCACGGCGGTGTCGACCGTGCATTGCGGGTCGTGCGCTTCGGGCAGGACGATCGACTCGTAGGAGATCGCGTGCTTGTCGAGGTCGGCGAGGCAGGCGCGGTCGAGCTCGGGCGGGGCCGGTCCGCCGAAAAAGAAGCATCCCCCGAGCAGGGGCGCGATCGCCGCGACAACGAGAAATGACCGGCGCATCGGGGAATAGCTCCAGACAGCGTGCGTTCTTGCTCGTATCCTTGCGCCGCCCGGCGTCAAGGCGACGCGCGAAAAGGCGCGAGAAAGTCTTATTCGATCAATAGGATGAGATCGGACGGGAGAGTGAGGCAGGTCGGCGTGGCGGCACACGGGCGATGACGAATTCCGGCACTGATTCGCGCTACGCCGCGTTCAAGGATGCGCGCGTCATGATCACCGGCGGGGTCGGGCTGATCGGCTCGGCGCTGGCGCGCCGGCTGGTCGGCCTCGGGGCCGACGTGCTGCTGGTCGACAGCATGATCCCGGAATACGGCGGCAATCTCGCCAACATCGCCGATCTCCACGACCGGGTGCGGGTCAACATCGCCGATATCCGCGACCGTCACGCGATGCGGCACATGCTCGCCGGGCAGGATTACCTGCTCAACCTCGCGGCGCAGACGAGCCATATGGATTCGATGAGCGCGCCCGACGACGATCTCGCGATCAACACGACCGCCCAGCTCCACCTGTTGGAAGCCTGCCGCGCGGTCGCGCCCGAGATAACGATCGTCCATGCGAGCACGCGGCAGATCTACGGCCGGCCGCAATACCTCCCGGTCGACGAGGCGCACCCGCTGCGTCCGGCCGACATCAACGGCGTCAACAAGATCGCCGGCGAGGGCTACCACCTGCTGTTCCGCGACGTCTACGGGATCAAGAGCCGCGCGCTGCGCCTGACCAACGTCTATGGCCCGGGAATGCGGATCAAGGATGCGCGGCAGAATTTCCTCGGCATCTGGCTGCGTCTAGCGATCGAAGGAAAGCCATTCGAGGTCTGGGGCGGCGAGCAGCGGCGGGACATGGTCTATATCGACGACGCGGTCGAGGCCTTTCTTGCCGCCGCGGTGGCGCCGGAGACCGAAGGGCTGGCGCTCAATGTCGGCGGCGACGCGCCCTACAGCCTCGTCGAGATCGCCGCCGCGCTGATCGGCGCCAATGGCGCCGGCAACTACGAAATGCGCGAATTTCCGCCGGAGCGGAAAAAGATCGATATCGGCGACTTCATCACCGACGACCGCAAGTTTCGCGCGTTGGCCCGCTGGGAGCCGCGCATCAGCCTCGCCGAGGGGCTGGCCCGGTCGCTCGCCTATTACCGCACCCGGATGCTGCTCTACGTGTGAGACCCGAATGACTTCGATCCCGCAGACCGACCCCCGCGCCTCGTACTTGGCGCAGCGCGAGAGCATCGACGCCGCGATCAGGCGCGTGCTCGAAAGCGGCTGGTATATCGGCGGCGCCGAGGTCGAGGCGTTCGAGGCTGCCTTCGCGGCGGCGATCGGCGTGGCGCATGGGATCGGCTGCGCCAACGGCACCGACGCGATCGAGCTCGCGCTTCGCGCTTGCGGGATCGGCGCCGGCGACCTCGTCTTCACGGTGTCGCACACGGCGGTCGCGACCGTCGCGGCGATCGAGCGCGCCGGGGCGATCCCGGTGCTCGTCGATATCGAGCGGGACGGGTTCGGCATGGACCCGGCCGCGCTCGCCGCCGCGCTGCGCGCGCCCCCAACGGGCCGGCCGGCGGCGGTGATCCCGGTCCACCTTTACGGCGAGCCGGCGGCGATGCGGCCGATCCTCGATCTTGCCCGCACGCACGGATTGCGGGTGATCGAGGATTGTGCGCAAAGCCACGGCGCCTCGCTGGACGGCACGATGACCGGCGCCCGGGGCGATATCGGGTGCTTCAGCTTCTACCCGACCAAGAATCTCGGCGCCCTCGGCGATGGCGGGATTGTCGTGACCGGCGATGCGGGTCTCGATGCGGC
Source organism: Allostellaceae bacterium (assembly GCA_036273175.1). Taxonomy (GTDB): domain Bacteria; phylum Pseudomonadota; class Alphaproteobacteria; order ATCC43930; family CGMCC-115725; genus DATARH01. Next base: position 18,520 of record DASUIE010000323.1, on the reverse strand, counting down.
GGCGCGGGAAATTCGCGAATATGGCTGGCGCGAGCGCTACGTCAGCGCCCGCACCGGCATCAACACGCGGCTCGACCCGATCCAGGCGGCGATCCTCGCGGCGAAACTGCCGAGCCTGGCCGCCGACAACGCGCGCCGCCGGGCTATCGCGGCGCGGTACGATAGCGGGCTCGGCGGGCTCGACCTTCGTCTGCCCCCGCGCCGCGCCGGCGCTGTCCATGTCTACCACCAATACGTGATCCGCCTCGGCCGCCGCGACGCGCTGCGCGACCACCTCCGTGCCGCGGGGATCGGTACCGGCATCCACTACCCGGTCCCTGTTCACCTGCACCCGGCCTATCGGGGGCGGATCGCCCACGGGCCGCTCGGCGAAAGCGAGCGGGCAGCCTTGGAGATCGTCAGCCTGCCGATGTACCCGCAGATGTCCGACGCCGCGGCCGACCGCGCGATCGAGGCGATCCGCCGCTTCTTTTAGTGCTGGTGGACGAGAAAGACGCCGCCGCCGATCAGCACGAGCCCGGCGAACTGGTACCAGCCGAACGGCTCGTTCCACAGGAAATGCGCAAGGATCGCGACGACCGCATAGCTCGCCGCGACCGACGGGAATGCGACTGAAACCGGGATGCGCTTCAGCGCCAGGATGTAGAGGAAGGCGGCCGCCACATAGATCGCGAAGCCGATCATCGTTAGCGGATTGAGGAATTGCGCGACGACGGTGTCGGCTTCGGCCGCGCCGGCCTTCAGCGCGACCTGGCCGCCGACGCCAAGCAATATCGCGGCGGCGAGGCTCGCATAGTATGGCGTCATCCCGCTATCCCGGCCGGCGCAGCCGTACCGGTGGGTTTGCCGGCTCGGCGCGGGTCACGGTGCGGATCACCGATTGCGGCTTGCCGTTGGCGGTCAGGTACACCCGCCCGAGATACTCGCCGACGATGCCGAGGATCACGAGCTGAACGCCCGACAGGAGCAGCACAGCCGCCATCAGCGAAGCCCAGCCGGCGGGAGTCTCGGTGAACAGGGCCTCCACCAGCGCGAACAGGCTGCCGAGCGCGCCGATGATGCTGAGCGCGAACCCGGTCAGGGTGCTGATCCGCAGCGGCATGACCGAGAAATTGACGAACATGCTGATCCACAGCCGGATCAGCCGCCGCATCGTGTAGTTGCTGCGGCCGATGGCGCGTGGCAGATGGGCGACGAGGAGGCTGCCGATATTCTGGGTCACCTGCAGCAGCAACCCGTCGACATAGGGGAACGGACCTTCGTACCGGGTCACTTCGCGCACGACAAAAGCGCTCATGCAGCGAAAGCTCGACAGGTACAGATCTTTCGGCTTGTCGAGGACGAAGCCGGCGATCCAATTGGTGAACTGGCTGCCCAGATTGCGCCAGGCCGCGTGCTGCTTCTCGTCGTAATACGTGTAGATGATGTCCTTGTCGCTCTGCTGCGCGAAGGTGAGGAGGCGGACGACCTCCTCGGGCGGGTTTTGCAGATCGTCGTCCATCGTGATGACATGGGCGCCGCTGGCGTGACGCAATCCGGCCATCACCGCGTTGTGCTCGCCGTAATTGCGGGCGAGGTCGACGAGGGTGATCGGGATGCTCGCCCGCGCCACGATCTCGCGGCAGACGTCGAGGCTGTTGTCGGGGCTGCCGTCGTTGACGAGGACGATCTCGTGCCCGCCCTCGATGTCGAGCCGCTCCAGGGCGTCGCACAATTCGCCGACGCTCTCGGCGCCGTTATAGACAGGCACGACGATCGACAGGGCGAGGGTCTGTTCAGGCATCGGTGGCCTCCACCTTGGCCGCGACGGCGATCAGCGAGCCGCCGAACGGCAGCCTCAGCCCACGGCGCATCGCCAGGCGCTCGAGCGCGGTCGCGGCCCGGCAGGCCGCCTCCACCGGGCGCGGATAGAGCCGCACGTCGCTGTCGCCGTCCGGCCGCGCCGGAAGCAGTTTGCGGTTGAGGAGCATCAGCGGGAACAGCACCGTATTCCAATATCCCGTATAGAGAGGACGGTAATGCGCCGCGCGCAGAAGAGTGGCGAGTCCCCTGCGCGTGTACCGCCGCGCATTGTGCACCGCCTCGTCATGACGCGACAGCATCCAGCCATAGGCGGGAAGGTTGAGCACCAAAATCCCACCCGCGCCGAGACAACGGTGGAACTGGGCCAGCGCTTCCCGCTCGTCGACCGCGCGGTGGCACAGCACGTCCGCGCTGAAAATCGCCGCGAAGGCGCCATCGGCGAAGGGTAGCGCGTTGACCGAGCCGACGGTCACCGGGCGCCCGCTTTTCGCCCGCGCCCGGCGGCAGGCGGCCGGCTGGACGTCGACCCCGATCGCGTTGCGCTCCGGGTGGCGCGCCGCAAAGCGCGCCAGCAGCCCGCCGGTGCCGCAGCCGGCATCGAGCACCCGCCCGGCTCGCGGTTTCGCGCGCTCGAACAGCGCCAGCAGATTGGCGTGAGCGGCGGCAAACCACCACATCCGCTCCTCGACCTGGTCGAGCTTGTCGTATTCGGCGAGGTCCACCCTTACGGGATCGCCGGCGCGCTCTGTTGCCGCCGGCGGATCGCGCCAGCCAGCGGGCGCTCGGCGATGTGGCGCGCGGCCAGGATATCGCGGCGATCGAGCACCAGCGACAGCAGCGCCCCCATCCGCTCGACCCGGTAGACCGGGACGCCGGAGAACGAGCGGTCGCAATTATCCTTGGTGAAGGTGATGTAGAAATCGGCGTCTTCGCGCTTGTAGGTCAGCCGCAGATTGGAGGGGAAATAATACCGCGCCGAGGTCGACGGTCCGCAGACCGCCACCGTGAACTCGCGGTCCTCGAAATCGGCGCCGTATTGCACGCGCAGCAATTTGACCAGTCCTCTCACATCCTCGGCATAGGAATTGGCCCAGTAATCGAGCTTGAACTTGCGCTGCGCCCCGTCCACGCCGCCGACAAAGGCGTTGTAGTAGACGTATTGGTCGGGATGCAGCATCACCATGATCCCGATATGCGCGGCTCCATAGAGCGCCAGCGCGCCATAGATCGGATAACGCCAGCGGAAGCGGGAGAGGCGGCTCAGCGCGAGGTCGCCGGCAAGTGCGGCGGCGACCGCGATCGGCGGCAGCACGAAAATGAAATGGCGCATCCCGTCGAACAGCACGGCCTTGATCGCCACCGCATAGGCGACCGGGAACAGGATCGTGAACGCGACGAGAAACCAGGCGAGCGCGACCTCGCGCCGCGCCGGCCCCCGCCACAGCGCGATCGCCGCGCAAACCGGCGCGGCGATCAGCAAGGTCAGCACCAGCTCGGGCAGCACGATCAGGATATAGACCGGCAGATAGGTCCAAGGCAGGTTCGAGGCCGGAACCCAGCGGCCGTCGAACAGCGTGTTGAACGGGAAGGCCTGGTGCGAGAACGTGGCCAGCGCGCTGAGCGGGTTGTCGAGCGGGTCGAGCTGCGCCCACGGCCAGAATGCCAGCATGATCGCATAGGCGATGACCGCCGCCGGCAGAAAGACTCGGACGAGGCTGTCGAACGCCGCGCGCGCCAGCACCGCGAGGCTGCGCGCCGCCGCGGCCTGCCACATTCCGGAAAGCGCCAGCAGCACGGCGAAATAGCACAGGAACAACAACCCGCCGACTCGCACCGCCATCGCCAGGCCCGCGGCGACGCCGAACTTCATCACCAGCCGCCACGGCGGCCGCGGCAGGCTCGGCAGCAGCCGCACCATGTAATAGGCCGACCATACGCCGCAGGCGGCGAACGGGATGTCCTTCGGGTTGTTGAACATCTGGCCGTAATAATTTGGCGTCAGGACCAGCAGCAGCACGGCGAGAAAGCCGGCGCGCGGACCGCCGAGGGCACGGCCGAGGCGCCAGGCGCCGGCAAGCCCGGCGACGCCGACGAGCCCATTCAACAGATGGCGCGTCTCATACACCCCCAGCGGCGAAAACCGGTTCAGCGCGGCCGCCGTCATGTCGAACACCGCGCCGTAGTTGATCAGGTCCTGGAAATGCTGGGCACGGTGGTCGGCGAAGCCCGACAAGTAATAGTCGAGGACGAAATTGCCGTACCAGTTATGGACGTCCTCATCCCAGGTCACGCCATAGGCGCGGAAGGTCAGCACGACAAGGAGCGCCGTCACCGAGAGCAGCCCGATCGCGAGGCCATTCCACAGCCGCGCCTCCGGAGCGGCCTCCAGCCAGCGTCCGCGCCGCTGCTTCAACCCAAGACGAACTCGATCGAAGAGAACACTTCGTGCCGCATTCATTGCGGTGGAGCCACTCTTTGTCTTTGCTTGGTTTGGATTAGTGCCTGCCTGTCCGACGGGCGATTGTGCGGTGGAACCGTCAAGTGTCAAGCCGATTTGCGCCAATTAAGTGCAAATGCCGCACTTATAGGCCGGCTCGAGTCATCAACTCGCCGACCACCCGCTCGCCGCCAAAACAGTCGCGGGCGATTTCGCGAGCGGCGCGGCTGTGATGCGCGTAATCCGCCGCGATGGCGTCAATCGCGGCGAGTGCCTCGCCGTGCGTCGCATAGTCGAAAAGGCCGTTGCCCGGGGGCACGTGCCGGGCAAACCCGGTGCGCATCGTGACCACCGGCCGCCCCGAGGCCAGGTAGCACACGGCGCGGTCGCTGAACCAGCCGCTATTGGGGCGGGTATAGATGTCCTTGGCGACCGTGAACTCGCCCCGCGACCCCGCGATGAAGTCGCGATAGGCGTCCATCCCGGCCGAAACCGGCATCGGGTCGACAAGGCCCCACCCCTGACCCTCGACCTCGCGCCGCACCGCCTCGTCGGGCGGCGCCATCGCCATCTTGAACCGCGTCGACGGCCGATGGCGCGGCAGGTCCAGAAACCTCACGAAATTGACGTGCTTCGACCAGACATAGCTGTGCCCCTCGAAGTCGATGTTCTTGCCCTTGTTCTCCCAGGTCGCGATCGTCGAGAAGGCCGGCGCCTCGCCGCGCGGCTCGGGCCACAGCTCGACATCGACCGGAGGGCGGGTCGGGCGCCACGGCACCCCCGACAGCGGGATCGCGCAATCCGGCGTGCCGAGATTCTCGCCATAGGTGAAGAAATGGGTGTGGTCGTCGACATAGGCCCGCGCGCCCGGATCGGCGAGCGCGTATTTGATCTGCTCGTAGACCGGGTCGGTGTCGATCAGGATGCGCACCGGACAGGCCATGTGCTCGTCGCGCAGCCGGGTCGCGCCGCAGAGATTCACGAGCCCGTCGGCTTCGGCGAACAGCGTCCGCACCCGCTCGCGCGGCAGTCCGAGATAGACATCGTTGATCGCGTCCCAATAGGCCCAGCGGCCGCCGAGGCCGAACCGTTCCATCGCCGCGCGCAGATAGGCGACGTTGTAGCCGCAATCCATTACCACGCTCTGAATGCGCGGGTCGTAGGGGTTGGCGCCGTGGTCCTCCACGTACCACGCCTCGTAGCCCAGCTTTTGCAAGGCGACGAGGTAGTGCACCGCCTGCCAGGCAATCCCGGCGAGCGGCATCTGGCCGACGAAGTGGAGCAGGACGATCTTGCCGCGGTGACTCATGCGGGCGGATAACGGATCACGGTCGGAGTTCTTCCCGCTAGACGAGGCCGTCCCAAAATGCCGCCGCCAGGCGGGCGCAGCGCTCCGGCTGCAGCAGGTTAACGCCGTGTCCGACGCCGGGAATTGCCTCGGCCCGGCCGTCCGGCAGGCTCTCGACAAAGATTTGCTGCTGCGCCGAGGCGATCGCGCTCTTGTCGCCGCTGAGGAGCAGGACCGGGGCTTTGACCCGAGGCAGGAGCGGGACCGTATCGACCGCCTCGAAGCAGTCGTGCATCGCGGCGGCGGCTTCGGGGGCGGTACGGTCCATCTCGCGCACGACCCACTCGCAAAGCTCCGCGCCGGCGTGCTCCCTGTCGAGGCGGTAGCCGAGCGTCTGGCGGCACCACTCGCCGACACCGTAGGCGCGCATCGCGTCGGAGGCGCTGGCTTTGTCGAGCGCGTAGATCTGCTTGATGCGGTCGGGGATGCGGGCTGGCGTATTGCACAGCACGAGGCTCGCGATGCGCTCCGGATGCGCGGCGGCCAGCAGGAGGCCGATGATCCCGCCCGAGGACTCGCCGACCCAATGCACGCGCGGGAGCGACAGGCTATCGAGCACCGCGAGGATTTGCGCGCCGATCGCCTCGGGGGTGTAGCGGTAGCCTGCCGGCGGCGGGTCGGAAATGCCGCAGCCGAGCAGGTCGGGTCGATAGACCCGGCGCGTCTCGGCGATCGCCGGGACCCAGCGGTTCCAGAATGTCGCGTTGCGAGCGAAGCCGTGCATCATCAGAACGGGGGTGGGGCTTTCCCACGGCCAGAGGAAATCGTCGACGAGGCAGCCGACCGAGGGGCCGTCCGGCAGGGCAATTCGAGGCATCGGCCGCTCCCTTGTGGATTTCGCTCATTCCTACACCGGCAAGACCCTGACGGCGACGGGGTTGCCCGCGCGGCAACCGGCGTGCTAGCCATTCCGCCGCGAAAACCCGTTTCGAGAACGCGACATCATGACCTACGTCGTCACTGAAGCCTGCATCCGGTGCAAGTACATGGATTGCGTCGAGGTATGCCCGGTCGATTGCTTCTATGAGGGCGAGAACATGCTGGTGATCCACCCCGACGAATGCATCGATTGCGGGGTGTGCGAGCCGGAATGCCCAGCCGAGGCGATCATCCCCGACAGCGAGGGCGCCGCGGAGCAATGGCTTGAACTCAATCGGGAATACGCGGCGAGCTGGCCAAATATCACGCGTAAGAAACCCTATCCGCCCGACGCCGACGAGTACAAGGGCGTCGATGACAAATACAAGAAGTTCTTCAGTCCCAAGCCCGGCTAATAGAACGGCGCCGCGCGCCGGTACGTCTATGCAGGCTTGTCCTCCCTGCATGCCGAGGCGCTGGCTTTAGCCCCAATAGTTATGGTATAAATTTGGTTGGCGCTTAGACGCATCCCCCCTCGGTTCATGATCGCCGTTGAGGTGTGGAGGGTCGCCGTTGCCGGCGATTCGATCTGCCTTGGCGGTGCTGTCACTGGACCGGCTGCGCGAGAGACATGATGACGGCGGAGAAGATTTCCTTCACCACGGGCGACCTCGTGGTCTACCCGACCCACGGAGTCGGCAAGATCGTCGCGATCGAGAACCAGGAGATCGCGGGCCACTCTCTCAACGTCTTTGTCGTGTTGTTCGACAAGGACCGGATGACCCTGCGCGTGCCGCTGACCAAGGCCAAGATCTCGGGCCTCCGTCGCCTCTCGAGCCGCAAGGAGATGGATGCGGCGCTGCTCAAGCTGCGCGGGCGCTCGCGGGCCAAGCGCACGATGTGGAGCCGCCGCGCCCAGGAGTATCAGGCCAAGATCGCCTCGGGCGACCCGGCCTCGATTGCCGAAGTGGTGCGCGACCTCTATCGCAATACCGGGCAGCCCGAGCAATCCTACAGCGAGCGGCAGATCTACCAGGCGGCGCTCGACCGGCTGGTGCGCGAGGTCGCCGCGGTCGAGCGGATCGACGAAATGCAGGCGACCCAGCGGGTTGAGCAGTTGCTGACGGCCTGACCGCGGCGATAAGCGGGCGCCGCGCGGGAGCGCGGATTTGGAAGGAACTGGGAGCAATCAACGGTTTGCCCGCGTGCGGGGAGCGCGCCGCGTGTGGGCCGTTGCCTCGATCCACGGCGAAGCGCGCCGGCTGGCCCGGTTGCACGATTTGATCGGCGAGCGTTTCCGCCGCGGCGACCGCGTCATCTATCTCGGCAATTATCTCGGGCACGGCGACGCCGTTGCCGCCACCGTCGACGAGGTCCTCGATTTCCGCCGGCGCATCCTGGCCGCGCGGCACGGCTTTGCCTGCGACGTCGTCTTTCTGCGCGGGGCGCAGGAGGAGATGTGGCAAAAGCTGCTTCAGCTTCAATTCGCCGCCAATCCCGGGGAAGTGCTGAACTGGATGGTCAAGGCCGGGGTGGAGGCCACGGTCAACGCCTATGGCGGCGACCTCCGCCAAGGCTTTGCGGCGACGCGGGATGGGCCGCGCACGATCACCCGCTGGACCAGCGGCCTTCGCACGGCGATGAACGCGGCGCCGGGGCACACGACGCTGTTCGCCTCGCTGCGCCACGCTGCCTTCACCGACGACAACGGCCTCCTCTTCGTCCATGCCGGGGTCGATCCGCGGCGCGCGCTGGCCGCTCAGGCCGATGCATTTTGGTGGGGGACGCACGACATTTTGTCGCTGACCGGCCGCTTCGAGGGATTTCGCCGCGTCGTGCGCGGCTACGACCGCGAGGCGCGCGGTCTCATCGAGCGCGAGTTCGCCACCTCCGTCGATAATGGGTGCGGTCGCGGCGGGTCGCTAATGGCGGTATGCTTCGACGCTGCCGGCAAGATCGTCGATACGGTCGACGCCTAGACCGCCGTATAGCCGCCATCGACGAGCAGATCGCTGCCGGTGACGAAGCTTGCCGCGTCGCTCGCGAGAAAGACCGCGGCCGGCGCGATCTCATCGACCTTGCCGAGACGCTGGGTCAGGTGCTTCTGCCCCAGTGTCGCGTTGGCCGCCTCGAACGATCCGTAGCGGCGAAGTGTGCGCTCGGTCTCGACCGCGCCCGGCGACAGCGCGTTGACCCGGATGTTCTGCGCCGCGTAGTCGACGGCCATGACCTTGGCGAGCTGGACCAGCGCGCCCTTGGTCGCGCAGTAGGCCGCGCGCCCGGCGGTGCCGACGCGGGCGAGCTGCGAGGCGATGAAGATGATCGACCCGCCGCCGCCCTTCAGCATGTGCGGCACGACAGCGCGGCTCAGCAGGAACGAGCCGGTCAGGTTGATGTCCAGCACCTGCCGCCACTCGGCGATCGGGATCTCGTGCACCGGGCCGCCGGGGTCGTGCGGCGCGGCGCCGCTGACGAGGATGTCGAGCCGCCCAAATGCGGCCTGCGCCGCATCGGCGGCCGCGGTCGTGTCGGCCTCGCGCGACACGTCGCAAACGCGGTGGATCGACCTCGCCCCGGCCGCGGCGACCAGCCGCGCGGTTTCCGCGGCGGAGGCCTCGTTGATGTCGCAGCAGGCGACATTGGCGCCTTCGGCCGCGAAGGCGAGGGCGATCGCGCGGCAAATGCCGCCGCCGGCGCCGGTGATCAGCGCCGCCTTTCCGGATAGCTGCATCGCTTTCTCTCCTACAGCATCACCGTGCCGCCATCGACCGCGATGGTCTGGCCGGTGACAAAGCCGCTCGCCTCGCTGACCAGCCAACCGATCGTGCCGGTCAAATCCGACGGCACCAGGTTGCGCTGGATCGTCTGGCTGGTTTTGATCGCATCGAGGGCGCGGTCCATCTTGGGACCGAAGAATTCGCGGGTTCCCTCCGTGAGGACCGCGCTCGGCGCCACCGCGTTGACGCGGATTTTGTCGCGGCCGAGCTCGCGGGCGAGGCCGCGGGTCAGCCCGATCACCGCCGCCTTCGAGGTCGTGTAATGGAGGCCGAACGGCATGCCGTAGGTGGCCGCCAGCGAGGCGATGTTGACGATGCTGCCGCCGCCCGCCTGGCGCAGCGCCGGCACCGCCGCCTTGCAGCAGTTCCAGATGCCCTTGACGTTGATCGCCATGCAGGCATCCCACTCGTCCTCGGCGATAGCGTCGAAGCGGCCGCCATGCAGCGCCCCGTAAAGCGCGGCATTGTTGACGAGGGCGTCGAGCCGGCCGAAGGCTCGGACTCCGTCCGCGACCATTGCCAGCGCCGAGCCGCCGTCGCCGACATCGAGCGACATCGCGATGGCCTTCCCGCCGCGCGTCCTTACGAGCTCGACGGTCTCGGCACAGCTGTTGATGTCGGCGGCGATGATCCGGGCGCCGGCGCCGCCGAGGGCCACGGCAAATTCCTGGCCGAGCCCGCGCGCGGCGCCGGTGATCGCGACGACCTTGTCCCGCACATCCATCTTCACCTCCCGCTGCTGCGCGGGAGGATCATAGTCGATCCGCCGGGAGGCGCTACAGCACGCGGTCGGTGTTGGGGTCGATCAGGTGCATCTGGTTCATGTCGGCGACGAGCGGCATTTTCTCGCCGGCATTGCCAGCCGCGGCCGGATTGACCCGGCCGCAGATCTCGATGCCGTCGATCAGGAAATAGACCATCGTCTCCATGCCCATCGGCTCGACCACGTCGAGCACGATCTGGAACTCGCTCGAGCCCTGCGGCGCGTCGCTGCGCTTCTCGGTCAGGTGTTCGGGGCGCAGGCCAAATAGCAGCTCCTGGTCGACATATTGCTGATAGCGCGCCTTCCGGGATTCGGGCACCGGCAGGCTGAGGCCGTCGCTGAGCCGCACCGACATGCCGCCGCCCCCGCCATTGACCAGCCGGCACGGAATGAAATTCATCGCCGGCGACCCGATGAACCCCGCGACGAAGCGGGTCTGCGGGTGGTGGTAGAGATCGTTCGGGGTGCCGAGCTGCTCGATCCGGCCGGCGTTCATGACGACGACGCGGTCCGCGAGGGTCATCGCCTCGATCTGGTCGTGGGTCACGTAGACGGTCGTGGTCGTGACCTTCTGGTGCACCTTCTTGATCTCGGTGCGCATCTGCACGCGCAGCTTGGCGTCGAGGTTCGACAGCGGCTCGTCAAACAGGAAGACCTTGGGGTTGCGCACGATCGCGCGTCCCATCGCGACGCGCTGGCGCTGGCCGCCCGAAAGCTGCTTGGGCCGCCGGTCGAGGAGGTTGGTGATGTCGAGGATGCGCGCGGCGTTCTCGACCCGCTCCTTGATCTCCGGCTTCGGAAACTTCTTCAGCCTGAGGCCGAACGACATGTTCTCGAACACGGTCATGTGCGGGTAAAGCGCGTAATTCTGGAACACCATCGCGATGTCCCGGTCCTTCGGCGGGACGTCGTTCACCAGCTGGTCGCCGATGAAAATCTCGCCCGAGGTCGCTTCTTCGAGCCCGGCGATCATCCGCAGGGTCGTCGATTTGCCGCAGCCCGAGGGGCCGACGAGCACGATGAATTCCCGGTCGGTGATGTCGAGGTCGATCCCCTGCACCGCCGGGGTCTTGTCAAACATCTTCACGACATTCCGCAAGGCGACCTGCGCCATCTTCCACCCCGTCCTTGATCCGCGTTTAGCCTGTCAACCCTTCGTCGCCCCGGCGGTCAGGCCGGAGATGTAGTAGTCCATCAGGAAGGCATAGATGATCAAGGGCGGAGCGGCGCCCAGCAGCGCCCCGGTCATGATCTGCCCCCAGTTGAACACATCGCCCTTGATCAGCGTGGTGACGATCCCGGCCGGGAGGACAAGCTGGTCGGCCGAGGTCGTAAACGCCAGGGGATATAGGAAATTGGCCCACGAGACCGTAAAGGCAAAAATCGTCGCGGCGATGATCCCAGGCAGCGCCACCGGGATGAAGATCCGCGTCAAGAGCTGAAAATAGCTGGCGCCGTCGATCAGCGCGGCCTCGTCGAGCTCCTTCGGGATGCTGGCGAAATACCCGATCATGATCCAGGTGCAAAACGGCACGGTCAGCGTCGGGTAGAGAAAGATCAGCACCCACCAGTGATTGATCAGCTCGATCCCGGTCACGTCGTGAATCCACGAGAAGATCTTGAACAGCGGGATGAACAGCAGCGTGTCGGGGATCAGATAGGTCAGGAATACCCCGGTCGCGAGCGTCGCCGAGCCCCAAAACCCCATCCGCGCCAACGAGAACGCCGCCATGATCGAGATCACCATGGTCACGCAGACGACGCACACCGCCACCACCGCCGAGTTCTTGAAGAAGGTCAGGAACTGAGCGTCGGTCAACAGACCGATGTAGTTGTCCAGCGTCGGACCGTAGACCCACCATGGGTTTGCCGCCGCCGATATCTCCGCGCTCGACTTGAGCGAGGTGATCAGCATGTAAAGCGGCGGCGTCAGAAAGAAGATGACGAACAGGACGAGAAAGAAATACGACCAGTAAAGCGTACGCTTTCGGCTCTGCGCTATGCCGCGATAGCGGATCGGCGGTGCCGTGCCGCCCTCGGCGCTCGTGGCAACGGTCATGTTCAGGCCTCGTTGCCGTTCTTGCGCACGTTGCGCAGGATCAGGAAGGCCGAGACCGCCAAGATCGGCGCCATGAAAAGCGAAACCGCCGCGCCGAGCGGGATGTCGTTGCTCCAGATCGCCTGGCTGAACGCCCAGGTGCCAAACACATGCGTCTGATCGACCGGTCCGCCATTGGTCAAAATCTTGACGATATCGAAATTGGCAAAGGTCACGATCAGCGAGAACAAGGCAGTGATCTGGATGATGTTCCGCATCATCGGCAGGTTGATGTACCAGATCTTCTGAAACCAGTTGGCGCCGTCGATCGCCGCGGCCTCGTGAAGCTGCTCGGGCACCGATTTGAGCGCCGCGAGATACATGATCATGAAGAACGGCGAGCCGACCCAGACATTGACCAGGATGATGCAGGCGCGGGCGACGTAGGCGTTGCCGAGCCAGGCGACCTGCGGAAGCCCGAGATGAACGAGGATCCAGTTGAACGCGCTATAGGACGGGTCGAACAGCCAGAGCCACGCGAGCGTCGACATCGCGGGCGGGATCACCCACGGAATCAGCAGCATGCCGCGCCATTTGCGCTGGCCCTTGGCCGGAATGTTATGGACGAAATGAGCGACGACGAAGCCGACCACGGCCTTGAAGATCACCGCGGTGACGGCAAACAGCACCGATTGCTCGACCACCATCCAGAAAGTACTGCGCGTGAACAGGAAAGTGAAATTCTTGTATCCGACGAAATACTTCATCGACTTGTTGAGCGTCGACAGATGGATCGCGTACCCCGCCGGATAAAGCACCAGAAAGACGATGACCGAAATCAGCGGCAGGGCGAAGAGGAAGGCGATGAACGATTTGCGGCGCAGGAAGCTGCGGATGCCGGTACGCGGCCGGCTCGTGGACAGCGGAAGGTCGCGGGTTGCGACATCGGCCATAAAACGTTCTCCATCCAGTCGATAGCGGCCGAATGAGTCAGCCTGTGGTTGTCCTAGCCGCGCCTGTGCCGGCGAGCGCGCGGCGCGCATACTAGCGCAGCCTTACAAAAACGCTGCATCAATTTTCCGGGACCGCGTTTTGTCTCGCAACCGCTTGCGAAGACTTACCGTTCCGTCAGTTTCAGTTCGATCCGGCGGTTTCGGCGATACGCCTCGTCGGTGGTACCCGGATCGATGGGCTGGTTGTCGGCGAAGCCGGTCGCGGCCAGCCGGTCGGCCGGCACCCCCTGCTCGATCGCATAGCGCACCACCGAAATCGCCCGCGCCGTGGACAATTCCCAGTTCGACGGAAACTCCGGCGTATTGATCTTGCGGTGGTCGGTATGGCCGTCGACCCTCAGTACCCAGTTGATCCCGGGCGGGATCTTGGCGGCGATAGCCTTTAGGGCCGTGAAGATCGGGTCGAGCTGCTTCTTCGCCGCCTCCTGCAAATCGGCCTTGCCGGGCTCGAACAGCACCTCCGACTGGAACACGAAACGATCCCCGACGACGCGGATATCGGGGCGGTTGCCGATGATCGCGCGCACCTTGCCGAAGAATTCCGAGCGGTACTTGGAAAGCTCCTCGACCTTGCTGACGAGGGCGAGGTTGAGGCGCTTGCCGAGCTCGACGATCTGGCCCTGCTGGTCCTTGACCTTGGCCTCGGAGGCGTCGAGAGCGGCGGCGATCCGTGCGAGCTGCTGGCGCAGCGCGGCGACCTGCTGGCTCAAATCGTCGACCTGGGCGCGCGACGCGGCGGCAGCCTTCTCGGCGGTCTCGGCGCGGTCGGTCAGCTCGCGCAGCTTGGCGTCGGGGTTGGCGATATCCTTTTGCGCCAAGAGCGTGCGCTCCTTGGCGTCGGCGAGCTTTGCCTCGAGCTCCTTGCTGCGGTCGCGCAGCGCGCCCTCGGTGGCCTTGACCTGCTTTTGTCCGGCCGCGAGCCAGGCGACGCGGCCTTCGAGCTGGGTGCGCACCTGCTTCAGCGCTGCGATGTCGCGGCGCAGGCTTTCGAGCTCCCTGAGCTGGGCGTCCACCTTCTGCTTGTCGGCGCTGACGACGGTGTTGGCGTCCTTCAACTTGCCGGTCGCCTCGTCGGCGCGCGCCTTTTCCTGGTCCGCCTTGGCGGCGAGCTCGGCGACGCGGGTCGTCAGCGTCTCGCGCTCAAGCTGGATCGCCGCAAGCTGGGCGGTCAGCGCGGCGCTGGCCGCGCGCAGATCGGTATTGGTCTTTTGCGTGCTGGACAACAGGTCGCTGAGCTCGCTGACCTGCGCCTGAAGCTGCTTCAACGCCTCATCGCGGCCCGACAGCGCAGCCGAGAGGTAGAACTGTCCGGCGGTGAATACCAGCAGCATGAAGATGATCACCATCAACAGCTGCGCCAGGGCGTCGACGAAACCCGGCCATATGTCGATGCTGGAGCGACGCGAACGGCGCGAGGCCAACGCCACCGATCAGCGTCCGTTCTCGTCGACGAGCCCCGCGATCGTACGCGCCAGCAGGCGGATTTCGCCGCGCAGCTCGGTGATGCTTTGCGCCCGGCCCTCGGCGATGTCCTCGGTCAGGCGGGCCATATAGGCCTCGATGTTGCGCATATGGCCGCTGAGCACATCGTCGCGGCCAAGCGAATTCTCGGCGACGGTGGCGAGGCGCGCCAAGGCCGGTTTCAGCTCCATCTGGTTTTCCGACAACCGCACCATCAGCACCTGGCCGGACTTGATGTGCTCGGCCAGGGTGGCGAGGCGGTCGCCGAGCGCGCTCAGCGAGACATTGGCGCCGACCCGGCTCTCCTCGCTCCGGGTCATGATCCTCTGGAGATTGTCGAGGCTGTCCGCGGTCTGTTCGAGCAGGGCCTGGATATAGGCCGGAACGGAGCCGTCGCCGCCATCGCCAAACGGTCCGGACGACAGCCGCGTATAGGTCGACAGCCACTCTTCGAGGTCGTTGTAGAATCGGTTCTGCGCCTGCCCGGCCTGGAGGTCGAGAAAGCCGAGGACGAGGCTTCCCGACAGCCCGAACAGCGAGGCGCTGAACGCGGTCGACATGCCGTGCAGCGGGGTTTCCAGTCCGGATTTGAGAGCGCCGAAGGCGCGCGCCACGTCGTTGCCCGAGACGTTGAGCCCGCCGATCACGTCGCCGACCGAGCGAACCGTCTCAAGGAGCCCATAGAAGGTGCCGAGAAGGCCGAGGAAAATCAGCGTCGCGATCAGGTAGCGCGAGGTCTCGCGCGTCTCGTCGAGGCGCGAGGCGATGCCGTCGAGGAGCGTGCGCAGCGAGGTCGCCGAAAGGCTGACCCGGCCGCTCTGTCGGCTGCCGAGCATCCCCGCCATCGGCGCCAGCAGGCGCGGCGCCGGTCCGCCCGGCGCGGTCAGGTCGCGGTTGGCGAGGCGCTCGCGGAAATTTTCGATCCACTGATTTTCCGGCGCCAGCAGCATGACCTGGCGGAAGATGTAAATGATGCCGGCGAGGAGCAGGCCGAGGATCACCCCGTTGACCGCCGGGTTGCCCATAAACGCGACCGAAAGCGGCCGGAACAGCGCCCCGACCAGGGCGATGACCAGGACCAGGAACAGCACCATCCGCACCAGGAAGCGGCGAGAACGGTTCATCCGCCTCGCTTCCGCCCGATATTCGCCCGCGACCTGCTCAGCCATTTCCCGCCCGGTTGGTTTCGATCTCAGTGTCGAGCGGCAGGGCCGGGTTCGGCGGCGGCGCCTCGCCGACCGGCTTCCTGGGCGCGATAGGCGGGATGATCGGCGTCGAGGGAAGAACCTCCACGGTAATCGGCGCCCGTTTGCCGATCCCGGCGATCGTGGTCGCAGCCGCTTGCCCGTGGGCCGCCGGCCCGGCCCGTGCGGCCACCGCGAGGACGCAGATCGCCACCCCGAGCGCCGGCGCGGGCCTGCTGTTGCGAAAAAGCGCAGCCGCCATCGCGACCGATGCCGTCCGGTTCGAGAGGATGCGGAAGCTACGCCGATTCGAGCCGGCGCGAAAGCGGCGATAGCGCCGCATCATGCCGCGGCGTGTCCGCGTACCGCGTCCTTGAGCAGCACCGCGAGGGGCAGATGGAGATGGTCGTTGGCGGCGAGGATATCGCCGCTCTCCATCATTCCGTGACCGCCGGCGAGATCGCTGACATACCCGCCGGCCTCGCGCACCAGCAGCAGGCCGGCGGCGATATCCCAGGGCGACAGCGCGAATTCCCAGAACCCGTCGTACCGCCCGGCCGCGACATAGGCGAGGTCGAGGGCGGCGGAGCCGAAGCGGCGGATACCCGCTGTCGCCAGCGATACCGAGGCGAGCGTCGCGAGATGGATTTCGTGCGCCGGCCCGCGCCGCCCGGGGATGCCGGTCGCGATCACGGCCTCGTCCATCTTGCGCCGCGCCGAGACCCTGAGCCGCCGGTCGTTGAGATAGGCGCCGGTACCCTTCTCGGCGGCGAACATCTCGTTGCGCGTCGGGTCGTAGACCACCCCGGCGACGATCTCTCCGTCGCGTTCGAGGGCGATCGAGATCGAAAAATGCGGAATGCCGTGAAGGAAATTGGTCGTGCCGTCGAGCGGGTCGACGATCCAGCAGTGGCGCGGGTCGGCGCCCGGCGTGCTGCCGCCTTCCTCGAACAGCATGGCGTAGCCGGGACGGGCGCGGCCGAGCTCGTGCTTCAGCGTGCGCTCCGCCTTGAGGTCGGCGGTCGAAACGAAATCCGCCGGACCCTTGACCGAGACCTGGAGCTGCTCGACCTCGCCGAAATCGCGCAGGAGTCCCCGCGCGGCCTTGAGCGCCGCCGCCGCCATCACGTTGATCGTCGGGGAGCGGGTGGGCATGGGCCGTCCTCTCCCGGTCTCAGTCCTTCGCCCGCTCCATGAAGGCGCCGTCCGCGGTGCTGACGACGATGCGGGTGCCCTTCTCGATATAGGGCGGGATCATCACGCGACGGCCGTTTTCGAGCTTGCCCGGCTTGTACGAGGATGAGGCGGTCTGGCCCTTGACCACCGGATCGGCCTCGACGACCTCCATCGTCACGCTCGGCGGAATGTCGACCGACAGCGCGCTGCCCTCGTACATCATCACCGTGCACATCATGCCGTCGGCGAGGAAATCGGCCGGGTCGCCGATCACCTCGCGCGGCACCGAGACCTGCTCGAAGCTGTCATTGTCCATGAAGGTCGCCTGGCCGTCCTCCATGTAGAGGAACTGCATTTCCTTTTCGTCGAGCCGGACGCGCTCGACCGTCTCCTGGGTGCGAAAGCGTTCGCTGGTCTTGTTGCCGCCGCGCAGGTCGCGCATTTCGACCTGGGCAAAGGCCCCGCCCTTGCCCGGCTGCACGAGCTCGCGCTTCATCACAATCCACAGCTTGTTCTGGTGTTCGAGCACGTTGCCCGGCTTGATGTCGATGGCGTTGATCTTCATGCGGACGGATCTCTGGCAGGGGGCTGCGGAATTGGGCGCGTTCCTACCAAGAAGCGGCAGGCGGGGAAAGCATTATGGACAGATGGTGGCGGCCTGACCGACTTGCCACACGCCGCGAGCGGCTGGCCGCACGCGGCCGTATCCTGGACGCGGTTCGCCGGTTCTTTGCCGAAGAGGGCTTCACCGAGGTCGATACCCCGGCGCTTCAGGTGAGCCCCGGCCTCGAACCTCATCTCAAGGCCTTCGCGACGCTTCTCGCCGATCCGCGCGACAACAGCCTCAAGCCCCGCTACCTGCATACCTCGCCGGAATTCGCGATGAAGAAGCTGCTGGCGGGTGGGATGGAGCGGATCTGGCAGCTCGCCCACGCCTTCCGCGACGGCGAGCGCGGCGCCACCCATCATCCCGAATTCGCGATGCTCGAATGGTACCGCACCGGCGCGACCTACGCGGCGATGATGGCCGATTGCGAGCGCCTGCTGCGGCGGGCGCAGGGCCGGCCGATGACCTGGCAGGGCAAGACCTCCGACGCGAATCGGCCGTTCGAGCGGCTCTCCGTCGCCGAAGCGTTCGAGAGGCATGCCGGGATCGACATCCTGGCCGCCGCCGAGCTGCCGGCGCTCGCCGAAGCGGCGGCCAAGGCGGGCATCGCGCCACATCCCGGAGACGATTGGGAGGACCTTTATTTCCGCATTTTCCTCGACCGCATCGAGCCGCATCTCGGCATCGGTGCGCCGACGATCCTCTACGACTACCCGATCGCGATGGCGGCCCTGTCGCGCGAAAAACCCGGCGACCCACGGCTATGCGAGCGGTTCGAGCTTTACGTCTGCGGCCTGGAGCTCGCCAACGCCTTTACCGAATTGACCGATCCCGCCGAGCAGCGCGGCCGGTTCATCGCCGATCAGGCGCGCAAGCAAAAGCTCTACGGATACACCTACCCGATTGACGAGGAGTTTCTCGCCGCGCTGGAGCACGGTCTACCCGATTGCGCGGGCATCGCGCTCGGCTTCGACCGGCTGGTGATGCTGTGCACCGGCGCCGAGCGCATCGAAGAGGTGCTCTGGGCGCCGGTCTGCTGAGGCGCGCTACTGGCT
>DASUIE010000322.1:0-3039 GCA_036273175.1 Allostellaceae bacterium | reverse complement strand
TTTCGACGAAGCGACGCTCGCCAAGCGGCAACGCGCGGCGCTGGCCCGCGCCGGCGTCAGATCGACGGAAAACGCCGCCCCGGCGGGAACGAAAAGGCGAAGGCGCCCGTAGAATTAGAGTCCAGGTTGAGAAAGACGGGGATCGAGCGATGTCGAAGGCGAGGTGCCGGCCGATTTTCCGAACTATGGCGATGGGGGCGGCGATGGTCGCCTTCACCGGCGCGGCCTCGGCCGACGACCTGCTCGCGACGCTGTCGCTCGACATGTCGCCGGAAACGGCCTGGCCGATCGCGCCCGCCAGCACGGACGAGAGCGTGACCGCGGATTCGAGCGCGCCGGCGCCGGTCATCCCGCCAGCCGCGACGCCGGCTCCGGCCAATCCGCCAGCGGCCGCATCCGCTCCCGCCAGCCCGCCGGAGGCGGCATCCGCTCCGCAAAATTCGCCCACCCCTCCGGCGCAGAAACAGGCGGCGCAAACCTTGCCGGCGCGGCAGCTTAACCAGCTCGTCGCCCCGATCGCGCTCTATCCCGACCCGCTGTTGAGCCAGGTGCTGATGGCCGCGACCTATCCGGTCGAGGTCGTCGAGGCCGCGCGCTGGGTCCAGGCCCACAAGCGGCTAAAGGGCGAGGCGCTGGCCAATGCCCTCAAGGGGCAAAGCTGGGATCCGAGCGTCAAGGGGCTGGTCGCGTTCCCGCGCGTGCTGGCGGATATGAGCGACAGGCTCACCTGGACGCAGCAGCTCGGCAATGCGTTTCTCGCCCAGCAGGCCGATGTGATGAAGGCGGTGCAGACGCTGCGCCACGAGGCGATGGCGGCCGGCAACCTGAAGCAGACGCCGCAATGCCACTGCGTGATCAAGACCGAGGGCGAGACGATCTCGATCCTGCCTTCCGCGACCGAGGTGGTCTGCGTCCCCGTGTACAACCCGCGTGTCGTCTACGGGCAGTGGTCGGAGCCGGCCTATCCGCCGTACGCCTTCCCGGTCCCGGTCGGGTTCGCGTTCGATCCGGGCTATCCGATCGCCTTCTACCCGCCGATCGAGGTCGCGGTGTTCGGCCCCTTCTGGGGGTGGAGCTGGTTCAACTGGGGCGGCGGGTTCATCGCCGTCGACCCGGTGCGGTTCGCCTTTGTCTCGGGCGGGCATCCGGCTTTTACGGGCGGGCGGTGGATCCACGACCCGGTGCATCGCGGCGGTTTCGCGCGGGGCGCCGCGTTCGCGGCGGTAGGGCGCTCCGGCTTTGCGCGCGGGGGCACTGGCCGCGCCGCCTTCGCGGGGATGCACGGATCGACGGTCGGTCACGGCGAGGGGATGGCGCTCCACGCCGGGGCCTCGGCCGCGCGTGTCGGCCATGCGTTCCGGGGCCGCGGCGGCTGGCGCGCCGGCGGCTGGCACGGCATGGGATGGCATGGCGGCGGCGCTTTCCGCGGCGGACCCGCGTTCGGAGGCCCGATGCACGCCGCGCATTTCGGCGGGCGTGGCGGCGGCTTCCCGGGAGGCGGCGGCCATGGCGGGCATGGAGGCGGTGGCGATCACCACCATTAGCCCGGGGCTGCTGATTTTCGACTGCGACGGGGTGCTGATCGACAGCGAGCACCTCGCGGTGCGCGCCGATGTCGCCTGCCTCGCCGAGGACGGGATCGAGGTCAGCGAGGCCGAGATCCTCGAGCGCTATGTCGGCGTCAGCGTCAAGGAGATGGCGGAGGATTTGGCGCGCCGATTCGGCCGCCAACTCGCCGACGATTTCGCTGCGCGCCATCATCGCCGGGTCAGCGCGATCTTCGAGGCCGAGCTGAAGGCGATGGCGGGGATCGAGCCGGTGCTCGACGCGCTGTCCGGACGCCGCTGCGTCGCCTCCAGCAGCACGCCGGCGCGGCTGAGCCACGCGCTTGGGCTGGTCGGGCTCTACGACCGCTTTGCGCCGCACATTTTCAGCGCCGTCCAGGTCGAGCGCGGCAAGCCGGCGCCCGATCTGTTCCTCTACGCCGCGGCCCGGATGGGGGTCGAGCCGGCGAATTGCGTGGTCGTCGAGGATAGCCTCGCCGGCGTCGAGGCGGCGGTCGCGGCGGGGATGACCGCGATCGGCTTCACCGGCGGCAGCCATTGCCGGCCGGGCCACGCGGCGCGGCTGACCGAGCGCGGCGCCGCCGATGTCGTTCCCGACATGACGCAGCTTTTGGCGCGCCTCGCCGGCTGATCGCGAGAGTTGCACGCCCGGTCCCGCTGGCGCACACTCGGACCCATGCGAAAACTCGCCGCTCTCGCCGCTTTATCCGTGCTGGCCGCCGGTTGCCTGCCGACGATCCCGTATCGCGCCGATTTCGGCACCAGCGCGCTGGCGCCGGCCGGCGACACGCCGTCGGAGTTCGCGCAATTCAACGCCTACGACCCGTCGGTCGGGCCGCTCGTCGCCGACCAGCTCTGCGCGACGCCTTACGCCGCCGCCGAGCAGAAGACGCTCGAGGCCCGCCCTGGCGAAATCGTGCAGACGCGCGGCCGATGCCAGCTGCATCGGCCGTTTGTCGGCGACGGGGATTTCCTTCCGGGGATGCCCCAGTAGGGCTCAGGCCGCGGCGGGCGCCTCGGTCGAGATGTCGCCGCGCTCGCACAGCAGCGAATCGAAGTAGCCGATCGCCCGCTGCAGGCCGACGCGCAGATTGGTGCGCGGTTGCCAGTCGAGTAGCGCGCGGGCCTGCGAGATGTCGGGGCAGCGCTGGATCGGGTCGTCGATCGGCAGCGGCCGGTGCACGATTTTCGAGCGCGACCCGGTCAGGTCGATGACCATGCCGGCAAGCTCGGCGACCGAGGTTTCGACCGGGTTGCCGAGGTTCATCGGCCCGGTGATGTCGTCCGGCGCCGCCATCATCCGCAGGAAGCCCTCGATCAAATCGTCGACATAGCAGAAGGCGCGGGTCTGGCTGCCGTCGCCGTAGAGGGTGATCGGCTCGCCCTTCAGCGCCTGGACGATGAAGTTGGAGACGACGCGCCCGTCATTCGGGTGCATCCGCGGGCCGTACGTGTTGAAGATGCGCACCACGCG
>DASUIE010000321.1:0-6049 GCA_036273175.1 Allostellaceae bacterium | reverse complement strand
GGTATTCCGAACCGATGCCGAGGAAGCCGCCGAACGTCATCACCGCGTAGGCGGCCTTGCCCGACCGTTTGTCGATCATGACGCGCTCGATCGTGCCGATCTTGTCGCCGTCGGTGCGGCGGACGGCCGTTCCTTCAACCTTGTCGCTGCCGATGAGACGGGCGGTCTCGCGCGCAGCGGGTTCCGTGACACTCATCTTCACCTCCAAAATCGTTGCTTGACTCGCAAACCTTCCGCCGCGGACAGGGTTCCGCCGGGCAAAATTTGGAACCGGGCGCAAAGCCGCCTCGTTGTGCATGAAGGCCAACTCTCACGCCCTCGGAAGGTGAATAGTGTCACCGAAAGCGCCACTCATTGGCGTCAGCCGGCGCTCGCTGCTGACCTCTACCGCCACCGCGATGGTGATGGCTCCCGCCCTCGCCTCGGCGCAGGAGCGGCCGGCCGAACGCGCCGCTGCGGTCGCCGACCCGCGCGCGATCGTCTCGTTCGAGCTGACGGTGAACCGACGCCCCCGCCGCCTCGATATCGACCCGCGCACGACGCTTCTCGACGCGCTGCGCGAGCATTTGGGACTGACCGGCGCCAAGAAAGGCTGCGACCACGGCCAGTGCGGCGCCTGCACGGTGCTGGTCGACAATACGCGGGTGCTCGGCTGCCTGACCCTCGCCGTCGCGGTGCGCGGCCCGGTCACGACAATCGAGGGGCTCGCACAATCCGACGGGACGCTGCATCCGATGCAGCAGGCCTTTATCGACCGCGACGCGTTCCAGTGCGGCTATTGCACGCCGGGGCAGATCGTGTCGGCGGTCGGCTGCGTCGCCGAAGGGCATGCCGGCAGCGAGGCCGAAATCCGCGAGCATATGAGCGGCAACCTGTGCCGCTGCGCCGCCTATCCGCACATCGTCGCCGCGATCGGCCAGGCCAGGGACGAGATGCGGAGCTGATCCGATGCGGCCTTTCCTCTACCGGCGCGCCGGCACGCCCGGAGACGCCATCGCGGCGGCGAGCGGCGGCAGCGCGGCGCAATACCTCGCCGGCGGCACGACGCTCCTCGACCTGATGAAGCTCGATGTGATGCAGCCCGAGGCGCTGATCGACATCAACGACATCGGCCGCGGTGGCACCCATATCGAGCGGCGCCAGGGCGGGCTCTATCTTTCCGCCTGGACACGGATGTCGGAGGCAATGGACCACCCCGACATCCGCCGCGATTATCCGGTCGTCGCGCAGTCGCTCGACCTCGCCGCCAGCCCGCAGATCCGCAACATGGCGACGCTCGGCGGCAACGTGCTGCAGCGGACGCGGTGCAGCTATTTCCGCGATCCCAGCTGGACGGCTTGCAACAAGCGCAACCCCGGCAGCGGCTGCGCCGCGCTCGACGGAGTCAACCGCAAACACGCCGTGCTCGGCACGAGTAACCAGTGCATCGCCACCTATCCCGGCGATTTCGCGCAGGCCCTGATCGCGCTGGACGCCGCGGTGGAGATCGCCGGCGACCGCGGCATCAGGGTGATCCCGTTCGCCGAGCTTCACCGCGAGCCCGGCGACACGCCGCAGATCGAGACGACGCTGATGCCGGGCGAGCTGATCGTCGGCTATATGCTGCCGGCCGCGCCGTGGATGCGGCGCTCGCTGTACCTGAAGGTGCGCGACCGCGAATCCTACGAGTTCGCGCTGGCCTCGGCGGCGGTGGCGCTCGACCTGTCGAACGGGGTCGTCAACGAGGCGCGCGTCGCGCTTGGCGGCGTCGCCACCCGGCCGTGGCGGTCGCGCGAGGCCGAGGCCGCGCTGACCGGGCAGAGCCTCGACGAAACCGCCGCCCGGAAAGCCGCCGACGCCGCCTTTGCCGAGGCACGGACCCGCGACGGCAACGCCTACAAGACCGAGCTCGGCAAACGGACGCTCGCCCGCGCCCTGATGCAAGCCTCAGCCATGAGTATCTGACCGTGCAGACAGCCCAGCTCAAGATCGGCAGCCCGATCACCCGGATCGACGGCCGCCTCAAAGTCACCGGCGAAGCGCGCTATGCCTCCGACACACCGCTCGGCGATCCGGCCTATGCCGTGCTGGCGACAAGCGCGATCGCGCGCGGCCGCATCACCGATATCGACGAGACCGAGGCGCGGGCGGTTCCGGGCGTGCTCGACATCCTCACCCACCGCAACATCGGCGGCGCGGTCAAGAAGACAAAGCTGTTCAGCGACGGCGGCTATGTCGGCACGACGATCATGCCGCTCGGCTCCGACCAGGTCTGGCACGATGGCCAGATCGTCGCGGTCGTGCTTGCCGAGACGTTCGAGGCGGCGAGCGACGCCGCGAGCCGCCTTGTCGTGCGCTATGCGCCGGAGGAGCCCGCCGCCGGCTTCGACAGCGCCGGCGCGACGACCGTCGCCGCAAAGGACGTGTCGAAAACCCACGAGGACCCGGAAGTCGGCGACGCGGCAGCCGCCTTCGCCGCCGCGCCGGTCAAGATCGACGCGGGGTACTCGACGCCGACCCAGCACCACAACCCGATCGAGCTGTTCACCACAAGCTGCGCCTGGAGCGACGGCAAGCTGACCGCGTGGGAATCGAGCCAGAACGTCACCGGGTTCAAGAACGGCCTCGCCGAGCAGCTTGGCATCGAGCCCGACAAAATCCGCGTCATCTCGCGCTATATCGGCGGCGCCTTCGGCTCGCGCGGCTCGCTGACTCAGCGCACCGCGCTGATCGCGGTCGCGGCGAAGCGGCTTGACCGGCCGGTCAAGCTCGTGGCGTCGCGCAAGCAAGGCTTTACGATCGCGACCTATCGCGCCGAGACCCGCCACCGCATCAAGCTGGCCGCCGGCCAGGACGGCAAGCTGCAATCGCTGACCCATATCGGCTGGGAAGTCACCAGCCGCCCCGACAACTACATGGTCTCCGGCACCGACGCCTCGACCCGGCTCTATGCCTGCCCGAATGTCGCCTCGAAGGTGTCGATCGTCCATGCCGACCGCAACACCCCCGGCTTTATGCGCTCGCCGCCGGAGGTGCCGTATCTGTTCGCGATCGAATCGGCGATGGACGAGCTGGCGGTCGCGCTCGACATGGACCCGGTCGAGCTGCGCCGGCGCAACGACACGCAGAACGAACCGATCAAGGGACTGCCCTATACCAGCCGCGCGCTGATGCCCTGCTTCGACCATGCGGCGCAGGCCTTCGGCTGGGACAAGCGCAACCCGAAGCCCGGCTCGATGCGCGACGGCGATTGGCTCATCGGCTGGGGCTGCGCGGCGACGATGTACCCGACCCAGGTGGGGCCGGCCGCGGCGCGGGTGACGCTGTTCCCGCACGGCGCGGTCAAGGTGCAGACCGCGGCGCACGATATCGGCACCGGCGCCTATACCGTCGTCGCGCTGACCGCGGCCGACCGGCTCGGCGTCGGGATCGACCGCATCACCGTCGAGCTTGGCGACAGCGACCTGCCGCCCGCGCCGGTCGCCGGCGGCTCGAACACGACGGCGAGCGTGTGCAACGTCGTCGCCAAGGCATGCGAGCAGATCCGCGTGCAGATCGCGGCGGCCGCGGTCGCGGCGCCCCACGGCAAGTTCGCGGGAGCCGCGCCGGCACAGCTGGTTCTCGCCGACTGGTCGCTCAAAGGTCCGGGCGGGGCCGCCGAACCGCTTGACGAGGCGATCGCCCGCGCCTCGAACGGCGCGATCGAGGCGTATGCCGAGAACGTTCCGCACGGAGTGCCGCCGGAAGGGCTGAAAAAGCTTTATCAGGGGCACGCCGCGCTGGCCGGCGGAGCTAAGATGAAGGACCGCATCCAGTTCGCCTTCGGCGCCGAGTTCGTCGAGGTGCGGGTTCATGCGCGGACCCGCGAAATCCGCACGCCGCGCATCGTCGGCGCTTTCGCCGCCGGCAAGATCGTCGACCCGGTCACCGCCGAGAGCCAGTTGATGGGCGGGATGATCTGGGGCATTTCATCGGCGCTGCACGAGGCGACCGAGATCGACCGCCGGGCCGCGCGCTATACTAACACCGACCTCGCGGAGTACCTGATCCCGGTCAATGCGGATATCGACCGGACCCAGGTGATTTTCGTCGCCGAGGACGACCGCCAGGTCAACGAGCTCGGCATCAAGGGACTGGGCGAGCTCGGCAATGTCGGGACCAACGCCGCAGTCGCCAACGCGGTCTACCACGCGACCGGCGTCAGAATCCGCGACCTGCCGATCCGCCTCGAAAAGCTGCTGAACGCGCCGGCGATCAAGCTTTAGCGGTATCCGTGCCGACGGTGCGCGGCGGTATCGCGGCGAGGTCGCGGGTCATGACCCCGGCGAACTCGTCGATCATGCCGCGCAAGGCCTTGATCGACTCCCAATTCCCGCCGCCGACCTTTTCGCTGAGCCGGTCCAGCGACTGGCTGAGGCCCTCGAAGGTCGCCGCCATGAACCCGTGCGGGTCGGGGCTGTTGTCGGCGAGATATTGCAGGATGCTCCGCATCAACAGGTTCTGCAGCTGGCTGCGGGCATTCATCTCGACCAGAAATTGCCCCAGGTCCTCGATCGACATCGACGCTCACTCCATCGCGGGTAGAACGGCGCCAACCTAGAGAACAACCCCCGATCTGCAACGCGCATCGCCTAAGTCCGCGCGCGCACGCGGTTATTCCTCAGGATCGGCGCCGTTTCCGGCCGGGCGAAGGCGGTCGCGATTCGCGCATGTCGCCGCAGGCCGGAACCGAGCGCCGCACGATCCGTTGCCTCATCGGTGGCCCCAATATTCGGACCCTCGGCGAATCTAGTCGCCAAACTGCTCCTGCTCGCGATCGGAGGAACTCTTGTCGTGGTCCTGTTCATCGGCTGGATCGGACCGTCGACCGAGTGGGCCACCCGGGTCGGCTATCCGGTCGAGCAACCGGTGCCGTTCAGCCATAAGCACCATGTGCGCGGGGTCGGCCTCGACTGCCGCTTTTGCCACGCGACGGTGGAGACATCCGCCACCGCCGGCATGCCGCCGACCCATACCTGCATGACCTGCCATTCCCAGCTTTGGACCAACGCGGCGATGCTCGCGCCGGTGCGGCAAAGCCTCGCCCAGGGCAAGCCGATCCGTTGGGTCCGGGTCAACCGGCTGCCCGATTACGTCTATTTCAACCACTCGATCCACGTCGCCAAGGGCGTCGGCTGCGAGACCTGCCACGGCCGGATCGACACCATGCCGCTGACCGAAAAAGGCGCGAGCCTGCGGATGGGATGGTGCGTCGCCTGCCACCGCGACCCGCGCCCGAATTTGCGCCCGCGGGAGGCCGAGTTCGCGATGGGTTGGACGCGCACGGCGGCCACGCCGTCCGGCGACGCGCTGTTCAAGCAGTACCATATCCATGGCGCGGCCGAGCTCACCAATTGCTCGGTGTGCCACCGATGACCCGGCCCTATTGGTGGCGCAGCCTCGCCGAACACGGTGAAGACCCGGACTATCTCGCCGCCGCTTCCGGCGAGTTTCCGCCCGCGGAAAAATTCGAGGGCGTCGATCGCCGCCGGTTTCTGCAGCTGCTCGCCGCGTCGGCGGCGCTGGGCGGACTCGGCGGGTGCCACGAATCGCAACCGCCCGAGCACATCGTGCCGCGCGTCGACGCGGTCGGCGGCGAGGAGGCCGGGGTGCCGCGCCAGGTCGCCACCGCGCTCGTCCAGCAGGGCTATGCGACCGGGGCGATCCTTCAGCACCGCATGGGCCGCCCGGTCAAGCTCGAGGGTAATCCCGACCATCCGGCGAGCCTCGGCGCGGCCGACGCGACGATGCAGGCCGCCGTGCTCGACCTCTACGACCCCGAGCGCTCGACCGCCGTCCTGAGCGGCGGGCAGATCGTCGACTGGAACCGCCTCGCCTTGCTGATGGCGGAAAAGCGCGGGCAATGGTCGAAAAACGGCGGGGCCGGGCTGCGCCTCCTGACCGGCCGCGTCGCCTCGCCGACCCTCGCGGCGCAGATCGCCGCGCTGCTCAAGCAATACCCGGCGGCAGGCTGGCACCAATGGGAGCCGCTGTCGCGCGACGCGGTCGCCGCCGGCGCGACCCTGGCCTT
>DASUIE010000320.1:0-11770 GCA_036273175.1 Allostellaceae bacterium | reverse complement strand
CCGGATTTGTCGAGGCCGAAAACGACGCGGCGCTGCAGCTCCGAGGTCGAGTTGTACAGGTGCACGATGGCCCGCCGGGCGCCGCGGATCGCCTCGAACGTCTTCTCGATCAGCTCCGGGCGGGACTGGGTGAGGACCTGGATCGTGACGTCGTCGGGGATCAGCCCCTCTTCGATGATCTCGCGAACAAAGGTCCAATCGGTGTCGGACGCCGCCGGAAAGCCGACCTCGATCTCCTTGAAGCCGAGCTTCAGCAGCATCTCGAACATGCGGCGCTTGCGCTCGGGCCCCATCGGCTCGACCAGCGCCTGGTTGCCGTCGCGCAGATCGACGCTGCACCAGGTCGGCGCCTTGTCGAGGACGCGCGACGGCCAGGTGCGGTCGGGCAGGTTTATCGGGGCGAACGGGCGGTATTTGTGGATCGGCATGGCGGTCATCGAAAAACTCCTCGAAGGACGGGGCGGTATGACGGCGGCGGGCCGGCGGGCTAGGAGCGCCGGCCGGTGCTAAGTCGCCGCGACGAACCTGCCGCGAACGCCGAAAGCCGAATTGAACCGAATTGCGAAACCATGATTGCACCGAGCGCGAAAATGTTCCCTGGCGGGAACCAAGACGAGCGGAACCGCGGCGTCGTCAGGACGCCGAGATCGTAAGTCGCAGCTCGTCACGCGCGGATGTCATGCCGCGTTATATAGCGATGGAACGGGAAACCGTCAATTCAGGCGGCGACCGGAGCGAGGCGGCGGGTGCGCCTCGACCGAGCTCGACAGCTCGGAAACGAACAGCCGGTCGATCTTCAATTCGCAGAAGGGCAGCCGGTGAAGCTGAACGACCGACGAATAGCCGGTGCCGAAATCGTCGATCGACAGGCGCGGCCCCTTGAGCCGGAGCCGCGTCGCGATGTCGAGCAGGTCGGTGCTCCCTCACTGCGTACGGAAGCAAGGGTAGCAAGCAACCTTTAACCATGTCTTACCGCCAGGGATTGAGACCGCGTCAGAAATTCTCAACCCAGGGCCGCAGCTCGATCTCCCAGGTCCAGGCGCTGCGCGGCTGGCGGTGCAGCGCCCAGTAGGCGTCGGCGATCGCGTTCGGATCGAGCAGCCCATCGGGTCCGGCCTGGTTGGCGCGCGGATCGCCTTCCTTGGCGATCCCGCCGTCGATGACGAAATGGCCGACATGGACGTTTTGCGGCTGCAGCTCGCGGGCGAGGCTCTGCGCCAGGCCGCGCAGCGCGAACTTGCCCATCGCGAAGGAGGACGAGTTCTTGTAGCCCTTGACGCTCGCGCTGGCGCCGGTGAACAGGATCGTGCCGTGCCCCTGCTTGGTCATCCGCCGCGCCGCCTGCTGGGCGACGAGAAAGCCGCCATAGGCGGTGACCTTGATCGCCTGCTCGACCGCGCCGGGGTCGAGCTCGACAACCGGGCCGCGCGCCCGGCCGCTGGGATTGTAGACGACGAGGTCGAGGCTGCCGCCCGCCTTGTCGAGCTCGCCGAACAGGCGCTCGACATCGGCCGTACTGGTGGCGTCGCAGGCGATCGCGCTCGCCCCGATCTCGCGCACCAGCGCCGCCAGCTTGGCCGTGTCCCGCGCCGCGAGCTCGACCGACATCCCCTCCTTGGCGCAGCGCCGCGCCATGGCCGCGCTCAGACCCGCACCCGCCCCGACGATCAGGGCCCGCTCGCTTGCCGCCATCGCTCCGCTCCCATCCGAAACCGCCGATCCGCGGTTATCGCGCAAAACCCCGGCCGTGCGCCAGTCTTTGCCGCCGACCCCGGCCCGCGACAGACCATGTCCCCGATCTCCGATTATTACAGGCAATCCGTCCTTCCCTATCGCATGAGTTAAGAATAACAGCGGTTGAATATTTAGCCGGATCTGAGTAATAAGTATTCAGTTGATCCTGACCAACTCTCCACCCGATTTGCAGGAACCCGCTCGGTTTCTCGGCGATCGGGGTTGACGCCTCTCCAAGGGTTTACTACGCTGGGTGCGTTATTTCCCCAGCCCAAGCGGACACCCCCAGCGAACCGGACAACCGACCCGGCCACTCCCGTAGCGATACGCATGATCGACCCGGCGCCCGCCCGCGGCGGCTGCGCCCAATAGCCCGAAACCACGGAGACGCATGCCGATGCGGTTGCGGCACACGATTGGATTTTCGCTCGTACTTTTGGTGATGTCCGGCGGGGCCATGACAAAGCCGGCCCTGGCAAACGACAACCCGACGCCCGCCAAGAAACATCACGTCGCCGAGGGCAAGGCCAAGCCCGACAAAGCCAGCGCACACCGGCGCCACGCCCAGGCAAAGCCCCAAAAGGCGGCGCTGCGCACTGCCGCGCGGCATCGTCGTCACCATCGCCGCCATGCCGTCGGCGACGAGATGACCGTTGCGTCGGAGACCAACGAAGACCGCATCATCGGCCCGGTCAAGCTCGCCGGCGCAGAGGAGATCGGGTCGGCCTCATGGTATGGCGGGCGCCATCTCGGCCGGCGCACCGCCAGCGGCGAGCGGCTCGACGCGATCCACGCGACCGCCGCGCACCGCTCGCTGCCGCTCTATTCGCTGGCCCGCGTCACCAACCTGGACAATGGCCTTTCGGTCATCGTCCGCGTTACCGACCGCGGCCCGGTCTCCCCGGACCTGGTCATCGATTTGTCGCCGAGCGCGGCCGAGCAGCTCGAAATGAAGGATGCCGGCATCGTGCCGGTCACGGTCGAGCCGGTGGTTTTGGTTGCGGACGAGGCGGACTGAGAACGGTCTCGGCGCGCCTGGGTCTCGACCCCCGACAGACTAATCAGACAATTCGTCCCTGCGCCGCTGTCAGCGCCGCGCGCCATCTTTCTGCAAAACCGATGGTTTCGCAGCTTGCGGCCTTTTTGCCACTGTTGCTGAGACGCCACAATTACGCCAAAAAGCCAAAACCCAAGCCTCGTTCAATTGACTCGGAATCGGCCCTCCATTGTATTGTCCGGCTTGCCTGTTCTGCGGGTACTGTATCGATCAGGATTAGAAAAGTAGTCGGCAACAACTCGACTTTTCGGTTAGCGGTAATAGACAGCGCAAATGTCGCGCCGGTGCGGGGAGCGGTTCCGAGCCGGAAAATCGGAACCCAAATGGCACGCGGTGCGGCATCGATCATTGGGGGCAAAGTGTCCGAGCGAACCAACATCATCGCCTTTCCCTTGAACATTCGGGCTGCTGTCGCCGCGACGGCGGAAGCCAGCCCCTATTCGAGGCCGCGCGCGTACGAATTCACCGAAACGGAGCTGGAGGCGCTGTGCCGCTGGTTCTCGGCGATGAAATACGCCTTCCCCGCCACCGAAGGGGTCATGATCGTAAGCCATCAGGACAGCTATTCGGCGGTCGGGCTGTACAATCCCGATGGCGGCGCGCCGAATTGCCTGGTCGCCAAGCACGAGACCGGCGGCAAGGCGCGGTTTTTCTGGTCGACCGAGACCGACGCGCCGCGTGCGATCGAGCATTTGAGCGAGATCACCGACGCGCATATCCGCGCGATCCAGCCGCCGCGCAATGAAAAAGGCTGGCTCGACCCGGCCGGATGGATGGGCATCTACGCCTCGCGCCTGATCGCCACGGCCCTGCAGGTCGTCTGACCCGAAATCCTTCCCGGCGGCGGGCGACGCAGTCCGCCGTTGCCATCGCGCGTCAATGTGATAGGGAAAGGGTATGTGGGGGGGCTTGGTCAGGGGCTGGAGAGGCGTGGGCGGCATGGCGCTCGCGGCGGCGATGCTCGCCGGGTGCTCTACCCTGCCGACCTCGGGGCCGACCACCCGCCAGGTGATGCACCAGGAGTCGGCCGGCAACGGCGCCCGCTTCGATCTCGTCGACATCAACGACAACGTCGTGACCGCGCTGCTCGGCGCCCCGCACGAAAGCTTTCGCGTCCGCTTCAAGAAATACGGCAAGCCCGCCGAGCCGCGCATCGGCATCGGCGACAGCGTGGTCGTATCGATCTGGGAGGCCGCCGGCGGCGGGCTGTTTAGCGCCTCGCCGAGCGACCAGGTCTCGGCCGGGTCGCGCAGCGTGACGATCCCGGAGCAGGTGGTCAGCCGCGACGGCGCGATCAGCGTGCCGTTCGCCGGGCGTATCCCGGTCGCCGGGCGGCTCCCGCTCGAGGTCCAGCACACGATCGAAAAGCGCCTCGCGGACAAGGCGATCGAGCCGCAGGTCATCGTCACGATCTCGAAGAGCCTGACCAATACCGTCACCGTGAACGGCGAGGTCGTCGCCGGCGCGCGCGTGCCGCTGTCGCTGAAGGGCGATCGGCTTCTCGACCTGATCGCCGCGGCGGGCGGCGCCAAATCCCCGGTCTACGACACCTATGTTCGCCTGTCGCGCGAAGGTGTCACCGCGACGATCCCGATGGAGGCGCTGGTCTCCGACCCGGCGGAAAACGTCTATGCCCAGCCCGGCGACGTGCTGACGCTGGTGCGGGAGCCGCGCACCTTTACCGTGTTCGGCGCGACCGGGCAGAACAGCCAGGTCAATTTCCCGGCCGAGAAGATCACGCTTGTCGAGGCGCTGGCGCGGGCCGGCGGGCTGCAGGACATGCGCTCGGACCCGGCCGGCGTGTTCCTGTTCCGCTTCGAGCCTCCGTCGGTGGTGGGCGCGCTCGGCCGCCCGCAGCTGCGGACCGGGCCCGACGGCACGACTCCGGTCGTCTATCGGCTCGATATGAGCGATGCCAAAGCCTATTTCCTGGCCCAGCGCTTTCCGGTCGAGAACAAGGACATCATCTACGTCGCCAATGCCGACATGAACGAGCTTCAAAAGTTCTTCACCCTGCTGAACACGCTGACCGGCCCCGTCATCACCGGCATCGTGGTCAAGGACGCGGCTCCCTGATCCTCGCGATCGGCCCCGATGCCGGCTAACGCGACAATCGCACTCGACCTGTCCCGGCTCCTGTCGCGCGCCGGGCGGGAGACCGCGACCGGCATCGACCGAGTCGAGCTCGCCTATGCCGAGCACGCGCTCGCCGCCGAGCCGCGGGCCTGCTTTGCCGCGCTGAACCCGCTGGGCGCGATCGGCCTCATCCCGCAAGCCGGGGCCGCGGCCTTTGTCGCCGAGACCGCGGCGGCCTGGCGCGGCGCGCCGACAGGGAAGATGCGGCGCCTCTCACGCTGTCTGCGCGCCGGTACGCTGTGGCGCGGCGGCGGCGCGCTGGCGCGGCGGATGCGCGAGACGGACGGCGCCCCGGTGTATCTCCTGGTGTCGCATCACCACCTCGAGCGGCGGGCCGCGATCACAAGGCTCAAGGAACGCGCCGGCGCCCGGTTTGTCTGCCTGATCCACGATCTGATCCCGATCCGCTATCCGGAATACGCCAAGCCGGGCCAGAACGCCGCGCATCTGCGGCGGATCGAGACGGCGGTGGCGCTGGCCGACGCGCTGATCGTCAACTCGGCGATCACCCGCGACACGCTGCTGCCGCATCTCGACCGCGCCGGACGCACGCCGCCGGTGCTGGTCGCGCCGTTCGGCACCGATCTGCCGGACCTTCCGGAGGCTGAGCCGCCGCCGATCGCCCGCCCCTATTTCGTCTATGTCAGCACGATCGAGGCGCGAAAGAACCACCTGCTGCTGCTCAATTTGTGGCGCGATCTCGCCGAGCAGCTCGGGCCCGAGGCGCCGGCGCTGGTGCTGATCGGGGCGCGCGGGTGGGAGACCGAAAATGTCGTCGATATGCTCGACCGCTGCCCGGCGCTGCGCGATGTGGTGATCGAGCACAACGCGCTGCCCGACGACGCGATGGTGCCGCTGCTGCGCGGCGCCCGCGCCCTCTTGCTGCCGTCCTTCGCCGAGGGGTTCGGCTTTCCGCTGATCGAGGGAATGGCGCTCGGCGCCCCGGCGCTGTGCAGCGACATCCCGGCTCTGCGCGAGAGTGGCGGCGCGGTGCCGGAATACCTTCATCCGCTCGATGGGCTCGGCTGGCGCGCGGCGATTCTCGACTACGCGACGGCGCAATCCCCGCGCCGCGCCGCGCAGCTCGACCGCCTCAAAAGCTGGCGGCCGCCCGCATGGCAAGACCATTTCGCGGCGGTCGACACGCTGATCGGAGAGGCCGCGCGGTGCGCGATTTAGCCGGCGGCCGCTTCGCCAAATACGATGAATGCAAGGTTAATTTGAGGCGATCGTTCTCGCCTTAACCTTAACCGCCGGTGTAGAGCGAAAGCCCCCAACCGGTGACGGTGACGATGGCCTCCATTCCCGGCTCCCAATACGTCGTAACGGCCAACGGCGAAACGGTCCGCATCGTCGAGACGGCGAACCGTCACAACCTTCCGCCGCCAATCCCCGGGCAGTTCAACCTGGAGGTATGGACGGGCTTTGGCCCGGCCCCGCATTCTCCGGCGCCCGGATATAACGGCCTCGCGGTGCTGAGCCCGACCGGCGACATCACGCTGGTCTCGGGCGCCTTCGAGGTTCAGGACGCCTCGACCGGCGGCGTCACCCACACGATGACCGCCGCGGGCAACAACGAGACGATCGCCGCCGGGCCGGGCAACAACGACCGCCTGATCCTGACCGGCAATAACGACGAAGCGATCGGCGGCGGGCGCGACACGATCGACGCGTTCGGCAACGGAGAGACGATCCTCGGTGTCGGTGACGATCTGATCCAGCTCTGGGGCGACCGCGAGTCGGTCCAGGGCGGGAGCGGTAACGACACGATTCTCGTTCACTCCGGCAGCGAGCACGACACCGTGCGGGCGGGCTCGGGCAACGACGTGATCCTGGTCCAGGGAGACCGCGACCTGGTCCGCGGCGGGCGCGGGAACGACACGATCGTCGTCTTCGGCGGCGCCGGCCACGACACGATCGATCCGGGCGGCGGGAAGGACGTCGTGCTCGTGGCCGCGGGCAACATCACCGTGAACGGCGGCACCGGCGGTGACACGATCGGCCTGTTCGGCGACCACGACGCCTATGTCGGCGGGCGCGGCCCCGACACCGTCCTCGCCTTCGGCGAGCACGACGCGATCACCCTCGGCCGCGGCGGCTCGGTGACGGTCGCCGGCAGTCACAATACGATCAATGCAGGGGCGAACGCGTTCGGGGATCACGATACGGTGACACTGCTCGCGGGGAGTCAGGAATTCGTCGATAACGGCCAGGTCTTCGCCGATACGGTGATCGGCTTCAACGCGGCGGGCGGCGACCGAATCCACCTCACCCATCACGACAAGGTCGCGTCGACCGGGCTGGTCAATGGCGGGCACGACACGCTGATCACGCTCAGCGACAATTCGACGATCCTGCTGAAGGGCATCACCCACATCGGCAAGTCGTTCTTTTCCTAGCGATTATTTCCTGACATAGACGGTACCGGCCTCGACCCGCACCTCGCGGGTCGGCACGTCGGCCGAGAGCGGGCCGTCGATAAACCGTCCGTCGCGCACATCGAACAACGCGAAATGCAGCGGGCATTCGACCTGGCACCCGTCGAGCACGCCGCGCGACAGCGGCGCATTGCGGTGACCGCACACGTCGCGAAGCGCATAGAACGCGCCGTCGACATTGGCCAGCATCACCGGCTGGCCCTCGACCGCGACACGGATCATCTGCCCGGGCTGAAGCTCTTCAGCCCGGGCGACGGCGACGTACTCTTCCGGCACGAACGGTCAGTTCAGCGAGAAGCCGAACATCTTGGCCGCGTTCGACGAGGTGATCTTTTGCAGATCGGCGTCGGGCACGCCCTTGAACATGCGCTGGATGAATTGCTGCGAGCGCGGGAACGTCGCCTCGGCATGCGGGTAGTCGCTGCCCCACAGCATGTTGTCGACGCCGATATGCTGGCGCAGCTGCACGCCGAGATCGTCTTCCATGAACTCGACGAACATGTTGCGCTTCCAGTAGTCGCTCGGGAGCAGCCCGTCCTTGGACTTCCACCCCTTGGTGAAGACCGGCCGCTCGACATAGGTGAAGTCCATCTGCTTCAGCCAGTGCGGGATCCACGCCGCCTCGTGCTCGACCGAGCCGATCTTGAGCCCGGGGAACTTGTCGAACACGCCGGCGAACAGCATCGAGCCGAGCGAGTAGCGCACCCAGTAATCGGTCGTCGAACGCCCGGCGCCGGTCAGCTCGCTGATGTTCATCGTGAACTCGTTGGCGGGGACGCCGTTGCGCGGCGTGCCGATATGCATCAGCAGCGGATGCTTCGCCTCCTGCGCGACCGCCCAGAAGCGGTCGTAGATCGGGCTCGAATAGGGCTTGTCCGGCTGCGGCGCGACCGGGATGAACGAGCCGACGAGACCCATCTTGATGCAGCGCTCAAGCTCCTTGGCGCCGGCATCGGGGTCGTCGAGGTTCAGCATCGCGATCCCCTTGAGCCGATCGGGGAACGGCTTGCAGAAATCCGCGATCCAGTCGTTGTAGATGCGGCAGATCTCGCTGAAGAGCTCGGTATCGGGCACGCGGTACCAGAAAAGACCTTGGCTCGGCTGCAGCACCGAGCCCCAGATGCCGTCTTCCTCGTTCTCGCGGATCATCGCGTCGGCGGTGTAGGCGCCCTTGCGCACGTCTTCCCAGACGCCGAGGAAATCGATCGCCGAGGGATCCTCGAAGCGCTGCCCGGCCTGAATAACCGCGCCGAGCGTGCCGACCTGCTGGCCGTCGAGCATCCAGGCGTCGTAGTCGCGCCCGGCCGGGGTCTTGCGCCGCTCCATGCGGGGCGCGCGGTTGCGGAACCGCGGCTCGATACGGCTTTCATACATGTCGGGCGGCTCGACGATATGGGAATCCGCCGAGATCAGTTTCCAGCCAGCCATCGTCGATCCTCCCTCTCTTGTGTCATTACTCCGCCGCCGCGCGCTGGGGCGTGGCGCCCAGGACCGCGGCCGCCTCCTTCGCCACCGCGGTGCCGGCAAAGAAATCGGGGTTCTGCCGGCCAAAGGCGCGCACGACATTGGCGAAGGTGAAGTCGCGGAAATCGTCGTCACTGGCGAGGCCATGCTCGACCATCTCGTAGGCCTCGGGC
Source organism: Allostellaceae bacterium (assembly GCA_036273175.1). GTDB lineage: Bacteria > Pseudomonadota > Alphaproteobacteria > ATCC43930 > CGMCC-115725 > DATARH01. Next base: position 2,768 of record DASUIE010000320.1, on the reverse strand, counting down.
AGGACGCCGGTCATGTCGGGCACGTCGAAATGCCCGATATCCGAGCTGAAGATCGCATTGAGCCGGGCGCCCAGCGGGTTGGCCTTGCGGTTGAAGGCCCAGACATTCGACGGGTCGTCCGCCTCGCAGCCGAAGTAGAAGGGCTCGACGTAAAGGTCGTGCCAGTCTTCCTTGCGGGCGATCTTGCAGGCCGAGTAGTCGTCCAGATCGGCGACGCCGCCCGTGAGCCGGTGATCGTCGGGGAACGGGTGGCCGCCGCGCTCGCGCAGCACCGCGGCGTATTCCTCGGACCCGTATTTGGCGACGAGCTCGCCGAACAATCCGACATCGAGATTGCGCGGGTCGACATCCTCGAGCCCCTGGCGGCTGCGCTTTTCCCAATGGCCGAGCAGGTCGCCGTAGAGCAGGCAGGCCCACCCGGAGCCGCCTTCGAGAAACGACATGTTGAGCCCGGGGAAACGCCGCGTCACCCCGCCGAGGAACATCGCCTTGCAGGCGGCGTGGTTGGCGGCGGCGAAATGGCCGACATGGTTGTAGACGAAATTCGACGGCGACGATCTGAGCCCGGCGCGGCGGTGGCCGCTGTGGAAGCTGGGAGCGATCCGCAGCTCCAGACATTTCGCCCAGACCGGATCGTAGTCGTGTTCGCTGTCGAGCCCGATCACGTCCTGGTACACCGCGAAACGCGCCGCCTCGCCATCGACCTTGCCGGCGGCCTCGACCGGCCGGTCCATCAGGCTGCCCAGCATCGCCACCTTGTAGCCGAGCTGCTTGACCGCGAATTCGAGCTCCTCGATCGCCTCGTCGGGCGTGTGCATCGGGATGATCGCCGCCGGGGTCATGCGGTCGGCGAACCTGGCGAAATACTCCATCGTCACGATGTTGTAGGCGCGGCTCGCGGCGCGGCGGCTCTCGGTGTCGGCGACCCGCGGCACGCGCAGCCCGCCGGTCGGATAGATGACCGCGAAATCGAGCCCGATCTCGTCGAGCCGCTCGTAAAGCAATTGCGGGAACAGCGCGGTGGCGAGGTCGCGGGTGTTCTTCGACGGATGCGCCCAGAAGGCTTCCTGGCTGATGCGCCGGCGACGCCGCTCCTCGACCGTCATCGCGAGCACGCCCCGGGTTCCGCCGCCGACCGCGTTCCAGCCCCTGACCGCCGCGTCGCCGCCGACCTTGCGCAGTCGTTCGGCGAAGACCGGGCCGTATTCGACCCAATGCCCGTCGGCGTCGACGATCGGATGCTTGAGCCCGGCCTTGATCTGCGCGGCGGTGAGATGGGCGCTCACGGGCAAGCCTCCTGCGGCAATCCGCCACCGACGGTATCCCCCGCCCCGCACCTCGTCAAGGAACGGGGCGGCGCGGGACGGTGCGACCACGGCGCGCCAAATCCTTAACCTGTTCCACCGTGCGCGACGGAGTTCCCAGCCCGGCCGAACGTGCTAGGCTTTCCTCCGCGGCAGGAGGAGCCCCCGATGGACACGATCGCGGAACACGACCGCCTCCCGGCGGATGTCGAGGACCAGCCGGTGGTCAAGGCCGCCGCGGCGCTGCGCCCGGCCTTGCGCGAATACCGCGAGGAGATCGAGCAGAACCAGCGCTTCCCCGAGGCGCTGGTGAAGCAGCTTCACGCCGCCGGCTGCTACCGGATGATCACCCCGCGCTCGATGGGCGGGCTGCAGGCCGACCCGCTCACCTATCTGCGAACGGTCGAATACCTCGCCGAGGGCGCCGGCTCGGTCGGCTGGAACCTCGCCAACAACACCATCGTCCAGCTCGTGATCCTCGGCCTGCCCGACGAGGGCATCCGCGAGGTCTACGCCGACGGCGTCGAGCTGTGCGGCGCCGGGACCGCGGTCCAGGGCGGCGGCACCGCCGTTCCGGTTCCCGGCGGCTACCGCGTCACCGGGCGGTGGAGCTTTGGCAGCGGCCAGCAGGAGGCGTCGTGGATGCTCGGCAGCTTCCAGATCCTCGACGGCGGCAAGCCGCGCATGAGCCCCGAGGGGCGGCCGCTGTTCTGGCGCGGGGTGTTCCCGCGGGCGGAAACCGAGACGGTGGCGGGGAGCTGGGACGTGACCGGGCTGCGCGGCACCGGCAGCTTCGACTGGACAGTCGAGGATTTGTTCCTGCCCGAGCGGCGGACGATGGTCCATGCCGGCGCCCCGCTCGACAACCAATGGGACAAATGGCCGGGCACGACCTACCAGCTGCCGACGCAATGCTGGGTCGGGCCGCATCACAGCGCCGTCATCACCGGCATTGCCCGCGCCGGCATCGACGCGCTGATCGAGCTGGCCGGCGGCAAGCAGCCGCGCGGCCGCCCCGCCGGTCTCTTATGCGACAACCCGCAGGTGCAGGACGCGGTCGGCCGCGCCGACGCGATCCTCAATGCCGGGCGCGCCTACCGCACGGCGATGATCGCCGAATTGTGGAACACGATCGCGTCGGGCAAGCAGACGACGCTCGAGCAGCGCGCCCGCTGCCGCCTCGCCTCGACCCATGCCGCCGATTGCGCGCGCGAGGCGATGGACCTCGTCTACCGCCACGGCGGCAGCACCTCGTTCAAGCGCGAGACCCGGCTCGCCGAATGCTGGCGCGACCTTCACGTCGTCGGCCAGACGGTGACGATCGCGCCCGAATGGTACCCGATCGGCGGCCGCGTCTATCTCGGCCTCGATCCGGGGTCGCGGCTCAGATAGCGCGCAGGAGGAGCCCCATGGACACGTTGAGCGAAGACCCTCGCCGGCTGCCCGCGGACATCGAGGCCCAGC
>DASUIE010000319.1:0-26809 GCA_036273175.1 Allostellaceae bacterium | reverse complement strand
GAACGCCTCGCCGGCGCCGGCCACTACCCGCAAATCGAACAACCGCAGGCCGTCGCCGACGCGATCGGCCGCTTCGCGCAGGAGGACCGGCGATGACGATGCAGGTCTGGCATTTCAGCGAGATGGCCTATCACCCGGCCTGGGAGCAGATGGGCGAGACCTATCGGGTCACGGTGCCCAACCGGCTCTACGACCCGAAAATCGGGGCCGACCTCTACCACCGCTATCTCGACGAGTGGGCGTTGTGCGACGAGCTCGGCATCAACATCATGACCAACGAGCACCACGCCACGGTCACCTGCGCCGACTCGGTGTGCACGATCCCGATGGCGATCCTCGCGCGCGAGACGAAGAAGGTGCGGCTGCTCGCGCTCGGCATGCCGATCGCCAACCGCGAGAACCCGATCCGCGTCGCCGAGGAATATTCGATGCTCGACGTGATCTCGCGCGGGCGGATCGAGATGGGGTTCGTCAAGGGGGTGCCGTTCGAGATCCTGCCGGCGAACTCAAACCCGGCCGATCTGATGGAGCGGTTCTGGGAGGCGCACGACCTGATCTTGAAGGCGATGACCACCCATGACGGGCCGTTCTCATGGGAGGGCGAGCATTTTCACTACCGCAACGTCAATATCTGGCCGCGCCCCTATCAGCAGCCGCACCCGCCGGTGTGGATGCCGGTCGGCAGCCCCGGCAGCGCCGCGGAGGCGGGCTCGCGCGGGATCGTCATCGGCGTGCTCAACACCGGCTGGGCCCGCACCCCGGCGATCTTCGGCGCCTATCGCGAGAGCGCCGCGGCGGCGGGGCGCGAGGCGAGGCTGCACGATCTCGCCTATATGGCGCTGATCGGCGTCGGGCGGACGCGCGAGGAGGGGTACCGCCGCGCCGACCAGATACTCGGCTACAGCCGGACCTCAGGCATCGTCGCGCCGCAATTCGCCAACCCGCCGGGCTATGTCCCGCCCAAGATGGCGGCATCGGCGATCGCCGGCACCAACACGGCGCGCGCGACCCGGGTGCAGACCCGCGACGGCAAGCCGATCAACCCGCGCACGATCAATGTCGAGGATGCCATTGGCGCCGGTCTCGTCTTCGCCGGCACCCCGGACGATGTGTGGGACCAGCTCAAATCCTTCTACGACCATGTCGACGGGTTCGGCCACCTCCTGATGATGGGCCAGGGCGGCCACATCAGCCACGAGGACACGGTCGACAACCTCACCTTGTTCTCGCGCGAGGTGCTGCCCCGGTTGAGCGAGCTGGCGAACTGAGAGGCGCGGCTATTTGTCGAGCCACACGTCTTCGAAGCGCCAGCCGTTGTAGATGCTGTTGGTCATGATCGTCAGCCCTTTGACGTAGGGCTGCATGCAGGTCGCGCCGACCGGGTAGAACAGCACCGGGCGGATCGCGGCCTCGGCCAGCTTGCGCTCGATCTGCCAGACGATCTGCTTGCGCTTTTCGGGGTTCGACTCGACCGATTGCTGGTCCATCAGCTTGTCGACCTTGGGGTCGCTAAAGCCCGAGTAGTTTCGCGCGGCGCCCGTATGGAAGTTCTCGTAGTACATCTGGTCGGGATCATCGACGCCGGTCTCGATCGGCACCGCGCCGATCGTAAAGTCCTTACGCATAACCTTCGGGTACCATTGCGTCGTGTCGACGATGTCGAGCTCGGCGTCGATATAGATCTCCTTGAGCTGCGAATTGAGCAGCACCGCCGGTTGCCGCCATGACGGGATGTCGCGTGTCGAGATTTTGGTGACCAGCGGCTTGTCGGGCCCGTAGCCGAGCTTCTTCATGATCGCGCGGGCTTCCTCGCGGTTCTTCTGCACATCCGGGTCGTAGCCGGGCAGCGTCTTCAGCATCTCGTCCGGCATGCCCCAGACGCCGTTCGGCGGCGGCATCATCGTTGCGCCGACATGACGGATGCCGCCGTTGATGATCGTCGAGAACGCGTCCCGGTCGATCGCCAGCGTCATCGCCTTGCGCAGCTCGGGGTTGTCGAAGGGCGGCTTGTGAATGTTGATCAGCATCGTCCGCGGCACGTTGACCCCGTTCATCGTGCACACCGCCTTCGGCGCCTGAGCCTTGAAGTCGGCGAGGGTCGGCGGGGTCACGCCATAGGGCGACCCCACATCGAAGCCGCCGGCGAAGAAGGCCAGGTTGCGCGGCGCGATCTCGCGCATGATCGTAAACTCGATGCCGTCGAGATATGGGCGGCCCGGCTTCCAATAATCGGGGTTGCGGGCGAGCTTGATGTGTTCGTTGGGCTTGAACTCGACGAATTTGAACGGGCCCGTGCCGATCGGGTGCTGCCGCATCTCGCGCGCCGGCACGTGGCAGGGGTAGATCGGCGCCCAGCCCGAGGCGAGCAAGGCGAGCAGTGCCGGCTGCGGCCGCTTGAGGTGAAACGTCACCTCGTAATCGCCCTTCGTCGTCACCGACTCGACGTTCTCGTACCAGGATTTGCGCGGGTTTACGCGCAGCTTGTCCGCGCCCAGCCCCATCAGCAGGTCCCAGGTGCATTTGACATCGGCGGCGGTAAACGGCTTGCCGTCGTGCCATTTGACCCCCTGGTGCAGCGGAAACGTCAGCTCCTTGCCGTCCTCGGCCCAGTTCCAGCTCAGCGCGAGGTCAGGGACGACCGATTGCAGGCTGTTTTGGGCGACGTGCTGGTCGTAGACGACAAGGTTGTTCATCACCGCCATCGACGGCTCTTCGGCGGCGCGGGTCGATTCCTCGAGGATCGACATGCTCGCCGGGCTGTCGAAATGCTGGATCTTGAGAATCCCGCCCGATTTCTGCGCCGGCGCCGGGCCAGCAAGCGCCATCGACGCGGCGACGATGGCCGCCGCGAGAAGCTGTGTCCGCATCCTGACGATCTCCGCTAGCGATCGAGCCACGCGTCTTCGAAGCGCCAGCCGTTGTAGATGCTGTTGACCATGATCGTCACGCCCTTGACCGCGGGCTGCATGCAGGTCGCCCCGATATTGTGGAAGATGATCGGCCGGGCGCCGTCCTCCTGCAATCGCTTGTCAATCTCCCACACCAGCTTCTTGCGCTTCTCCTGATCGGTCATCGCCGACTGCTCGTCGAACTTCTCGTCCAGTTCCTTGTTGCAGTAGCCGCTGTAGTTGCGGGCCGAGCCGCAGGCGTAGTTCTCGTAAAACTGCTGATCGGGATCGTCGACCCCGCTGCCGGTCGCGTTCAGCGCCACGGTGTAGTCCTTGCGGGTCACTTTGGAGTGCCAGTTGGCGGTTTCCACCGTGTCGAGCGAGCCGTCGATATAGATGTGCTTCAACTGGTCGATCAGGATCACCGCCGGGTCGCGGTAGGTGGCGACGTTGCGGGTGGATACCTTGACCTCGAGCCGCTTGTCGGGGCCGTAGCCGAGCTTTTTCATAATCGCGCGGGCTTCCTCGCGGTTTTTCTCGACGTCGGGGCCGTAGCCGGGGACGGTCTGCAGCATCTCGGTCGGCATGCCCCACAGCCCTTCCGGCGGCGGCAGCATCGCGCCGCCCTCCTTGGCCTTGCCCTCGCTCAGTATCTCGATGAACGACTTGCGGTCGAGCGTCAGCATCATCGCCCGCCGCAAATCGGGATTGTTGAACGGCGGGACGTCGCGGTTCAACAGCAGGTTGGTGCTGGCGTTGTTGGTGTGCAGCTCGCACACCGCTTGCGGCGCCTGGCTTTTCACGTCCTTCAGCAACGGCACCGTGACGCTGTACGGCCAGGTCATGTCGAACTTGCCGGCGACGAAGCCGAGGATCGCCGTCGAGCGGTTCGGCACGATGTCGTATTCGATGCCGTCGAGATAGGGCCGCCCCGGCTTCCAGTAATCCGTATTCTTGGCCACCTTGATGTACTCGTTGGGCTTGAACTCGACGAACTTGAAGGGACCGGTGCCGATCGGGTGCTGGCGCATCTGCACCGCCGGCACATGGCACGGATAGACCGGCGAGTAGCCGGACGCGAGCAGCGTGATAAAGGCGGGCTGAGGCCGCTTCAGTTGAAACACCGCCTCGTAATCGCCCTTCGCCACGACCTGGTCGAGGTTGTGATACCACTCCTTGCGCGGGTTGATGCGCAGCCGGTCCTTGGATTTGCCGGTCAGCAGGTCCCAGGTGCATTTGACGTCGGCGGCGGTGAACGGCTTGCCGTCATGCCATTTGACGCCGTGGCGCAGGTGAAAGGTCAGCTCCTTGCCGTCCTCGCTCCAGTCCCAGCTTTCGGCGAGCTCGGGTTTGATCGTCTTCAGGCTGTTCTGCGCGACGTGCTGGTCGTAGATGACGAGGTTGTTGAACACCCCCATCATCGGCACGACGGTCGAATAGGTCGCCTCCTCGTGGATCGACATGCTGGCCGGGCTATCCCAGTGCTGAATCTTGAGAATTCCGCCCGATTTCTGCGCGAGCGCCGGTCCGCCCGCGATGACCACTGCCGCGACGGCCGCCGTCGCCAGGATGTGCCGCATGCCGATCATGGTTCCTCCCCAAACTTGCAGGCGGGTTTGCCCCGTCTCTGCGTCAATCTTACTATAACCTTACAACGAGATCAGTTGACCAGATGGCACGACACGCCGTGGCCGGCGCCGATTTCGCGCAGGACCGGCTTCTCGATCTTGCAGCGTTCCTCGGCGAGCGGGCAGCGGGTGTGAAAAGTGCAGCCGGGCGGCGGGTTGATCGGGCTGGGCACGTCTCCCTGCAGCAGCTTTTTCTCGCGCTTCAGCTTGGGGTTCGGCACCGGCACCGCCGACAGCAGCGCCTGGGTATAAGGGTGCCGCGGCTGGGTGAACAGGGTCTGCTTGTCGGCGTATTCGACGATCTTGCCGAGATACATGACCGCGATGCGGTGACTGATATGCTCGACCACGGCGAGGTCGTGCGCGATGAACAGGTAGGACAGGCCTTTTTCGCGCTGCAAATCCATCATCAGGTTGACGACCTGGGCCTGGATCGACACGTCGAGCGCCGAGACCGGTTCGTCGGCGACGATCAGCTTGGGGTTCAGCGCGAGCGCCCGCGCGATCGAGATGCGCTGCCGCTGGCCGCCCGAAAACTCGTGGGGAAACCCCGTCATCTGCGCCTTGCGCAGCCCGACCTGGTCGAATAGCTCCGCGACCAGATGCTGCTTGGTCTTGCCGCCGGCGATGTCGTGGACCAGCAGCGGCTCGCCGACGATGTCGCCGGCCGACATGCGCGGGTTGAGAGATGAGAATGGGTCCTGGAACACCATCTGCATTTGCCGGCGATAAGGCCGCAGCTGCGATTTGCCGAGCCGGGTGATGTCCTTGCCGCCGACCCGAATCTCGCCGCCGGTCGGTTCGAGCAGGCGCAGCACGGTGCGGGCGACGGTGGATTTGCCGCAGCCGCTTTCGCCGACCAGCCCCAGCGTTTCTCCTTCGCCGATCGAGAAGGTGACGCCGTCGACCGCGTAGACCTGGCCGATCGTCCGCCGCAACAGGCCCTTTTTGACCGGGAAGTGCTTCTTGAGCTCGGTGACCTCCAGCACCGGCGCCGGGCTGCTAGCCATAAAGCTTCTCCGAATGCCAGCACGCCGCCCAGTGACCGGGGCGCTTCTGCTCGTAGCCCGGCGCCACCGAGCGGCAGCGGTCGTCGGCATGGGGGCAGCGCGGCGCGAAGGAACAGCCGGCCGGAAGATTGCTCAGCGCCGGCACCATGCCGGGGATTTCCCGGAGGCGGTCGGTTGCCGAGCCGCCGCCGAGCAGGGCCAGCTGCGGTATCGAGCCGAGCAGACCGTGGGTATAGGGGTGCAGCGGCTCGTCGAAGAGTTGCTCGACCTCGGCCTCCTCGACCTTCTTCCCGGCATACATGACGATGACCCGCTGCGCCGTCTCGGCGACGACGGCGAGGTCGTGGGTGATCAGCACCACGGCGGTGCCCAGCGTTTTCTGCAGGTCGAGGATCAGGTCGAGGATCTGCGCCTGGATCGTCACGTCGAGCGCGGTCGTCGGCTCGTCGGCGATCAGCACGCGAGGGTTGCAGGCGAGCGCCATCGCAATCATCGCGCGCTGGCGCATCCCGCCGGAAAGCTGGTGCGGGTATTCCTTGGCGCGCTGCGCCGGCGCGGGGATGCGCACCAGCCGCAGCATGTCGATCGCCTTGTCGATCGCCGCGGATTTCGACAAATCCTGGTGCAGCCGGATCGTCTCGGCGATCTGCTTGCCGACCGTCATCACCGGGTTCAGCGAGGTCATCGGCTCCTGAAAGATCATCGAGATGTCGTTGCCGCGCACATCGCGCATCTGCTCGTCGCTGAGCGTCAGCAGATCGGTGCCGTCGAGCCGGATCGACCCGCCCACGATGCGCCCCGGCGGGTTCGGCACGAGGCGCATCAGCGACAGCGCCGTCATGGTCTTGCCGCAGCCCGACTCGCCGACGATCGCCAGCGTCTCCGCCTTGCCGACGGAGAACGAGACGTCGTCGACCGCCTTGACGATGCCGAGGCGGGTAAACAGGTAGGTCTGCAGCGCCTCGACCTCGACTGCCCGCTCGGCGTTGCCGCGCGGGCGCGCCGCCGCGGTCGGGGCATATGCGGCGTCCTGGGCTGTCAAATTCACTCCTCCGAAAGTGCTGTGCCGCCGCTAGCTGCGCTGGCGCGGGTCGAGCAGGTCGCGCAACGCGTCGCCGAGCAAATTGGTGCCGAACACGACAAAGCTGATCGCCGCGCCGGGGAAGATCACCAGCCACGGCGCGGTGCGCACGTACTCGGCCGCCGATTCCGACAGCATCCGGCCCCAGGACGGGTGCGGCTCGGGCACGCCGAGGCCGAGGAAGCTCAAGGACGCCTCGGTCAGGATCGTCGATCCGAGCTGCGCCGTCGCCAGCACGATCAGCGGGGCGAGCGTATTGGGCAGAATGTGACGGATCGCGATGCGCGTCTCGCTCATCCCGATCGCCTTCGCCGCCTCGACGAAAGGCTGCTCCCTGAGGCTCAGCGTGTTGGCCCGGATCACCCGCGCGACATACGGCACGAGCGGTATCGCGATCGCAAAGATCGTGTTGTGCAGCGACGGCCCGAGCGCGGCGGCCATGATGATCGCCATGACGAGGAGCGGCAGCGACTGCATCATTTCCAGGGCGCGCTGGGTGACGAGGTCGAACCAGCCGAGCAGATAGCCGGAGAGGAGCCCGAGCGTGACCCCGAGCGAGGAGCCGAGCAGCATCGATCCGACCGACACCGCGAGCGAGATGCGGGCGCCGTAGATGATGCGGCTATAGACGTCGCGGCCCATGAAGTCGCAACCGAGCCAATGCGTGGCGCTGGGCGGCGCGAGCGAGGCGGCGGCGTTGGTCGAGAGCGGGTCGTATACGGTGATGTAGGGCGCGAAGGCGGCGGCGAGCAGGAAGATCGCCATGATCACCGCGCCGATCGAGCCGAGCGGGTAGCGGCGCATGAAAAAGCGGATTTTGCCCCACCGGCTGCGGACATTCGCGCCGGCCGCGGACAGTTCGGCATTGAAGTCGAGCGTCGCCATGTTTCGCTCTCCGTGCGTCGCGTTCTAGCTGCCGTACTTGATCCGCGGGTCCAGCGCCGCGTACAGCATGTCGATGATGAAATTGATCGTAACGACCACGATCGCGATGAACATCACCAGGTTCTGCACCATCGGATAGTCGCGCCAGCGGATCGCCTCGACCAGAAAGCGCGCCACACCGGGGATGTTGAACACGGTCTCGGTCACGATCAGCCCGCCAAGCAGGAACGCCGCCTCGATCCCGATCACGGTGACGACCGGAAGCAGGGCGTTCCTCAGCGCGTGCGAGTAGTTGATCGTCATTTCCGAGGCGCCCTTCGAACGCGCAGTGCGGATGTAGTCCTGGCGCAGCACTTCGAGCATCGAGGAGCGGGTCAGGCGCATCATCAGCGCAGAGCTGCGAAACCCGACCGCCGCCGCCGGGATGCTGTACATGCCGACGGTCGCCCAGAACCCCGACGGCGCATCCGAATAGATCGGGATGGTCCCGAAATAGCGAACGAAGAACATCAGGATCAGCAGGCCCAGCCAAAAGGCGGGCATCGACAATCCCGACAGGCTGATCACCCGCAAGATATAATCGAGCCGGGTGTTCTGGCGCACCGCGCTGATCACGCCGAGCGGAACGCCGATCAGCACCGAGAAGGTCAACGCCAGCCCGGCGAGCCGCGCGGTGATGGGGATACGCGGGGCGATCTCTTCGATCGCGGGCTTCTCGGTCTGGTAGGAATGGCCGAGATCGCCGTGCAGGAGGCCGCCGATCCAGGCCGCATACTGCACGACGACAGGTTGGTCGAGGCCCAGCTCGGCCTCTATCCGCTGCTTGTCGGCCGGGTCGATAAAGCCGCCGGCGTCGAACAGGATGTCGGCGATGTTGCCCGGCGTTATGCGCAACAGGCCGAAGATGATCACCGAGATGCCGAACAGCGTCAGCAGCATCAGCAAGAAACGCCGAACCAGGTAGGCTCCCACCGCTTCGCTCCCCGCGTGCCGGGCATCGGTTCAAACCCGCGCCGCGGCGCGGATCAAACCACGATTTCGCGTCAATTACTGCCCTAGATTCGGCAGCGCCGTGAAACGTGAAGACTTCACGCCGCTTATCCCTTAGCGCCGAAGCCGCGCGACTTCCATCAGCCATTGGTCGTAGGGAGTGGCGTCCCCGACAGGACTCGAACCTGTGACCCCCGGTTTAGGAAACCGATGCTCTATCCGGCTGAGCTACGGGGACGCGGCGGATGAGGCAGGATAGCGGCGCCGGCCTTCTCGGTAAACGGCGAGCCCGCAGGCCGGAAGAAGACCATGGGAGACGGCTCGTCCGGCCATCCCGCCGGAGGCAAGGCCGCTTCCGTCGAGCAAAATCGTTCACGGCATTCCTCCGATTACCGTGGCGCCGCGACGCGCCCCGCATGGGTGAAAACCTCGAACCCGTCGCGCCGCGCGACGGCGACAAGGGTGATCCCGGCTTCGTGCGCGGCGCGCAGCGCGAGCGCGGTCGGCGCGGAGACCGCGACGAGGATCGTCGCTCCGAAGATGGCGGCCTTCTGCACCATCTCGACCGAGACGCGGCTCGTCAGCAAAACGGCGCCGCCGGCGCCGGTGCGGCCGCTCCGGGCCGCGGCGCCGGTCAGCTTGTCGAGCGCGTTGTGCCGGCCGACATCCTCGCGGGCGGAGACGATCCCCTCCCCGGGCGTCCAGAAGGCGGCCGCGTGCAGCGCCCCGGTCAGCCGGTTCATCGGCTGCAGCGCCGGCAGCGCCTCCATCGCGCCGAAGATATCCGCCGCCGAGACGCGGATACCGGCGCCGACGCGCGGCGGCCGCACCGCCGCCTCGGCGAGGCTCTCAATCCCGCACAGCCCGCAGCCGCTCGGTCCCGCGATCCGGCGGCGCCGGGTCCAGAACGCATCGGCCGAGGTATCGGCCAGCTCCATGCGCAGCAAGATGCCGTTTTCGACGGCGACGATGTCGAGCGCCTCGATCTCCGCGGGCGTCCTTACGATCCGCTCGTTGAGGCTGAACCCCACCGCGAAATCCTCGAGATCGGCCGGGGTCGCCATCATCACCGCATAGGCGGCGCCCTCGTAGGACAGGGCGATCGGCGTTTCCTCGGGGACGCGCCGGGCTTCCGCGGCGGCATGTGGCGCCGCGCCACGCCAAACGATGCGCTCGGCCTCGCGGAAGGCGACGGTCATTTGCGGCGGACCAGCGCCGCGCCGACCATGAACGCGGCCGTGGCCACGAGCGCCGTGGTCACCGGCCGGCGGCGGGCCGCGTCGAGCATCGTGCCGCCATCGGCGGCGAGGCTTTGACGGCCGCCATCGGCCACGACGCGGACGGGAACGCCCTTGACCGCCGGCACCAAGCTGCCCTCGGCGTGGTGCCACACCGGGACGAGCGGGTTGCATTCCGGGTAGTAGCCGCCGACGCAACCTTGCGGAATGTTGTACTCGTGCACGATAAAGCGGTCGACCCGGCGCTGGACGCCGTCATCGGCGGCGGTGACGAGACTCACCGTCGCGCCTTCGGCAAGCGCGAGCCGGTCGATGTCGCGCTTGTTCATGAACAGCACCATGCGGGTGCCCTCGATCCCGCGAAACCGGTCGCGCTCGGCATAGATGCTCGTGTTGAACTGGCCCTGGCTGCGAAACGTGGTGAGCTGGAATACCGAAGGGTCGTCCGGCTTTGGGGCAAGCGGCTTCGGCGCGATGAAATTCGCCTTGCCGCTTTCGGTTTTCCATTCGCGGTGCCGCGCGGGAAGCGGGCGGTGGAACCCGCCGGGCTGCCACATGCGCTCGTTGAGGCCGTGAAAATCCTTCGGATAGGTCTCGGCGATCGCATCGCGGATGCGGGCGTAATCGGCGATCCAGCCATCCCAGTCGATGCGCGGGTTGGGCGGCAGGGCAGTCTTGGCGAGCTCGGCGACAATCCACGGCTCCGAGCGCAGATGCTCGCCCGCCGGTTCCGCGACCCCGCGCGAGCCGTGGATGCAGGCGGTGCTGTCTTCCACGCTGACCGCCTGCGGCCCGCCCGCCTGGCGGTCCATCTCGATGCGTCCGAGACAGGGCAGGACGTACGAGATTTCGCCGTGGACGAGGCACGAGCGGTTGGGCTTGGTCAGGATTTGCACCGTCAGCCGCAGCTTGCGCCAGGCGGGGACGAGCGGCCCGTGATCCGGCAGCGAGCGCACGAGGTTGCCGCCGAGCTGGAACATCGCGCGGACCTCGCCCTTGATGATCCCCTCGCAGGCCTCGGTGGCGTTGAGCCCTTTCTCTTGCGGCGGCTCGAACCCGTATTGCTCCCTCAGCTTGTCGATCGGGACCAGCTTGGGCTTTTCGGTGATGCCGACGGTCCGCTGTCCCTGCACGTTCGAGTGGCCGCGCACCGGCAGCACGCCCGCCCCCGGCTTGCCGATATTCCCGCGCAGCAGCAGCAGGTTGACGATCATCTTTACGTTTTCGACGCCGTCGATCTGTTGGGTCACCCCCATGCCGTAGGCGATCATCGCCGTGTCGGCGCTCGCGTAAACTTCGGCGGCGCGCTCGATCTCGGCCCGCGACAAGCCCGAGCATTTTTCGATTTCGCCCCATTCGGCGGCGTTCATCGCCGCGGCGAATTCGTCGAAGCCGTGGGTGTGCTCGTCGATAAAGGCGCGGTCGATCCGGTTCAGCGCCAGCACGGCCTTGCACAAGCCGATCAGCGTCGCCTTGTCGCCGCCCACCGTTATCTGGTGGTACTGCGAGCTGATCGGCGTCGAGGAGCCGGTCAGCATCTCGACCGGGTTTTGCGGGTTGGTGAAGCGCTCGTAGCCGCGCTCGCGCAACGGGTTGAAGATGACGATCGGCACGCCCCGCTGCGCGCAGCCTTGCAGGTCGTGCAGCATTCGCGGGCTGGTAATGCCTGTGTTGTTGCCGAAAAAGAGGATGCAGCCGGTCTTTTGGAAGTCGTCGAGCGTGATCGTCCCGACCGGTACGCCGATGCTGAGAGGCAACCCGACCGAGGTGCTCTCGTGGCACATGTTCGAGCTGTCGGGGAGGTTGTTGTTGCCGTAGAGGCGCGCGAAGAGGCCGTAGAGATAGGACGCCTCCAGCGAGGCCCGGCCCGAGCTGTAAAAGACGACTTTCTTGGGATCGAGCGCCTTGAGCTCGGCGCCGATCTCCGCCATCGCTTCCATCCAACCGACCGGCACATATTTGTCGGTCGCCGCATCCCGGCGCAGCGGATGGGTCAGCCGGCCCTGTTCTTCGAGATCGTGGTCGGACCACGATTCGAGCTCGCGGCAGGTGTGTTGCGCGAAAAAATCGGGGCCGGCGCGGCGCCGGGTGATTTCCCAGGTCGTCGCCTTCGCCCCCTCCTCGCAGAACTCGAACGGGCGCGGCTCGGCCGGCTTCGCCCAGGCGCAGCTGACGCAGGCGAAGCCGTCGGGCTTGTTCTGGTGAAGCAGGATCCGCGATCCGCTGACGGGCACGTGCTCCTTGGTCAACGAGCGGCGCAGCGAGCCCACCGACCCCCACCCGCCTGCCGGACTGGTATAGGCGGAGAAGCGCGGTTTGCTCGTCATGGGCCACCGGAAAATCGTGAGAATGCGAATTTTCAACAGCCCATGCGCCGGCGAGGTTCCGCCGGGCCTTAGACCGTCGCGGTATAGGCGCGGGACGGCAAATTCCTCTACGCTGTCCCGGTGCAGCGCTATTCGATCCTGTCTCTGGCGCGCCATGCGCTCTCCCGGCACCGCGGCTGGGAGCCGCTATGGCGCAAGCCGGCGCCGAAGCCGCGCTATCGGGTCGTGGTGATCGGCGGCGGCGGGCATGGGCTGGCGACCGCCTACTACCTCGCCAAGGAGCACGGCATCGGCGAGGTCGCCGTTCTCGACAAGGGACCGATCGGGCTCGGCAATACCGGGCGCAATACGACGATCATCCGCTCCAACTACCTGTGGGACGAGAGCGCCCGGCTCTACGAGCATTCGCTGAAGCTGTGGGAGGGGCTGTCCGCGGAGCTCAACTACAATCTGATGCTAAGCCAGCGCGGGGTCCTCAACCTGGCGCATAACGAGGCCGATATCCGCGAGGGGCGGCGTCGCGTCTCCGCCAACCGCGCCAATGGCATCGACGCCGAATGGCTCGAACCGGCCGCGGTCAAACGCTTCTGCCCGGTCCTGAACGTCGCCGCCGCCGCGCGCCATCCGATCGTCGGCGCGACCTTGCAGCGGCGCGGCGGGGTGGCGCGGCACGACGCGGTCGCCTGGGGTTTCGCCCGCGCCGCCGACGCGCTCGGCGTCGACATCGTCGAGGATTGCGAAGTCACGGCGATTCGCACCGAGGGCGGGCGCGTCACCGGCGTCGAGACCACCCGAGGCGACATCGACGCCGACAAGGTCGCGATCACCACCGCCGGGCACAACTCGGTGCTGGCGGCGATGGCGGGGGTGCGGCTGCCGCTGCAAAGCCATCCGCTGCAGGCCCTGGTGTCCGAACCGGTCAAGCCGGTGCTCGACTGCGTCGTCATGTCGAACACCGTCCACGTCTATGTCAGCCAGAGCGACAAGGGGGAGCTGGTCATGGGGGCCGGCATCGACGCCTTCAACTCCTATGCCCAGCGCGGGTCGTTTCACATCATCGAGGCGCAGATGGCCGCCGCGCTCGAGCTGTTTCCGATCTTCTCGCGGCTGCGGATGATGCGGAGCTGGGCCGGCATCGTCGATGTTTCTCCGGATGCGTCGCCGATCATCGGCAAGCTGCCGGTCCAGGGGCTCTACCTCAACGGCGGCTGGGGTACCGGCGGGTTCAAGGCGACGCCGGGCGCCGGCCACGTCTTCGCCCACACGATCGCCCGCGACGAGCCGCACCCGCTCGCCGCCCTGTTCGCGCTCGACCGGTTCAGGACCGGCGCGCTGATCGACGAGCACGGCGCGGCGGCGGTGGCGCACTGAGATGCTGCCGATCCCCTGCCCCTGGTGCGGCCAGCGCGACGAGACCGAATTCCGCTACGGCGGCGAGGCGCATATCTCGCGCGCCGACCCGGATACCGCCGACGAGGCCGCCTGGGCCGATTACCTCTACATGCGCAACAACCCGCGCGGCGTTTTCGCCGAGCGGTGGGTGCACCAGGCGGGGTGCCGCCGCTGGTTCAACCTGCTGCGCGACACGGTCTCGCACCGCATCCTTGCGGTCTACAAGATCGGCGAGGCGCCGCCAGGGCCGGGTTCGCACGGCGGCGATCCGTGACGCAATCGCATCGCCTCGTCCGCGGCGGCCGGATCGACCGCGGCCACGTGCTGCGCTTCCGCTTCGACGGGCGCGAGTATGAGGGGCATCCCGGCGACACGCTGGCCTCGGCGCTGCTCGCCAACGGCGTCCGGCTGGCCGGGCGCAGCTTCAAGTACCACCGCCCGCGCGGCGTGCTGTCGGCCGGCCCGGAGGAGCCGTCGGCGCTCGTGCAGCTCGAAACCGGGGCGGTCACCGAGCCGAATACCCGCGCCACCTTGACCCCCCTCTATCAGGGGCTTAGCGCGGCGAGTCAGAATTGCTGGCCGAGCCGGCGGTTCGATCTCGGCGCGCTCGCGGACCGCTTCGCGGCGCTGCTGCCCGCCGGCTTCTACTACAAGACCTTCCAGGCTGGGTGGGCGCGCTGGTGGGAGCCGATGCTGCGGCGGATGGCGGGGCTCGGCCGCGCCCCCGATGCGCCCGACCCGTCGCGTTACGACAAGACCCATACGCATTGCGACGTGCTCGTGGTGGGTGGCGGCCCGGCCGGGCTGGCGGCGGCGCTCGCGGCGGGACGGAGCGGCGCTCGCGTCATTCTCGCCGACGCCGATACCGAGTTCGGCGGGTCGCTGCTTAGCCGCCGCGGCGCCGACGACTGGCTTGGCTCGGTGCTGACCGAGCTCGCCGCGATGCCGGAGGTCCGGCTTCTGCCGCGAACGACGGTGCTCGGCCGATACGACGGGGGCTACGCGGTCGCCGCCGATCACTTGGCGGGCGGCGCGACACGGCAGCTTCTCTGGCACATCCGCGCCGGGCACATCGTGCTGGCGACGGGAGCGCAGGAACGGCCGATCGCCTTCCCCGACAACGACCGGCCGGGGATCATGCTCGCCGGGGCGGTCGAGACCTACGCCGGGCGCTATGCGGTGGCGCCGGGACGGCGAGTGGTCGTCTTCACCAATGACGACGGCGCCTACGAGACGGCAGCCGGTCTTGCCGAGGCGGGTGTGGCGGTCGCGGCGATCGTCGATATGCGGGCCGAGCCGGGACAGGCCTCGCGCCAGCGGGGCCACGCCACCGCCTTCTATCCGGGCCACGCCGTCGTCGCCACCGCCGGCCGGCACGGGCTGCGGCGGATCTGGATCCAGCCCATCGCCGATGACGGCGCCGCGCTGACCGGATCGCGCATCGCGCTCGATTGCGACGTGCTGGCGGTGTCGGGCGGGTGGAACCCCAATGTGCAACTCTTTGCCCAGGCGCGCGGAGGGCTGGCCTACGACGAGCGCATCGCGGCGCTGGCGCCGCTCCCGGAAGACGGCTCGGTCGTCTGCGTCGGCGGCGCCAACGGCACGTTCGCGCTCGACCGGGCGATCGCCGAGGGCGAGGCCGCCGGCGCCGGCGAAGTCCTGCCCCGCGCAGAGCCGGAGGCGACGCCGCCGCGCCCGCTGTGGCTGGTGCCGGTACCGGACGGGGAACGGCGCAGCTTTGTCGACCTGCACAACGACGTCACCGCCGCCGATATCGCGCTCGCCGCCCGCGAGGGTTTCGCCGCGATCGAGCACGTCAAGCGCTACACCACGCTCGGCATGGGCACCGACCAGGGCCGCACCGGCAACCTGACCGGCGCCGCGCTGCTCTCGGCCGCGGTCGGGCGCGCCCTCGCCGAGACCGGCACGACGACTTTTCGGCCGCCGACCGTGCCGGTCGCGTTCGGCCTTCTTGCCGGGCGCGAGCGCGGAGTGCTGTCCGACCCGGTGCGGGTGACGCCGATGCACGGGTGGCACGAGGCCGCCGGGGCCGTGTTCGAGAATGTCGGGCAGTGGAAGCGGGCGCGCTTCTATCCGCACCCGGTCGAGGATATGGCCGCGGCGGTGAGGCGGGAGTGTCTCACGGCGCGCGACGGGGCGGCGATGCTCGATGCCTCGACCCTCGGCAAGATCGAGATCGCCGGGCTAGACGCGGCGACCTTTCTCGACCGCATCTACATCAACCGCTTCAGCACGCTCGAACCCGGCCGGTGCCGCTACGGGGTGATGTGCCGCGACGACGGGATGGTGTTCGACGACGGGGTCGCGACGCGGCTCGCCGCCGACCGTTTCCTGATCACCACCACCACCGGCAACGCCGGCACGGTGCTCGACTGGCTCGAGGAATGGCTGCAGACCGAATGGACCGATCTCGACGTGTTCTGCACCTCGGTGACCGAGGAATGGGCCAACGCGACCCTGGCCGGGCCGGGTTCGCGGGAGATCCTGGCCGCGCTGGCGCCGGGCCTCGACCTCGCCGATTTCCCGTTCATGACGATGCGCGAGTCCGATGTCGCCGGCATCCCGGCGCGCCTCTTTCGGATCAGCTTCTGCGGCGAGCTCTGCTACGAGATCAACGTGCCGAGCGATTACGGCCTGGCGCTGTGGCAGCGCCTCGCCGAGGCCGGCGCGACCCCGTACGGCACCGAGGCGATGCATGTGCTGCGGGCCGAGAAGGGCTACGTCATCGTCGGGCAGGAGACGGACGGCTCGGTGACGCCGGTCGATCTCGGGCTCGGGCGGATGATCGCCGCGGACAAGGACTGCCTCGGCAAACGCTCGCTGTCCCGCGCCGACCTGGTCCGCGCCGACCGCAAGCAGCTCGTCGGCCTGCAATCGGACCGGCTTCTGCCCGAGGGCGCGGCGCTGACGGCCGAGCAGCGGCAGGGCGACCCGATCGTCGGGCATGTCACGTCGAGCTATTTCGGCCCCCGCATCGGCCGCAATTTCGCGCTGGCGCTGGTCAAGGGCGGGCGGGCGCGCCACGGCGAGGAGGTCTGGGCGGAAGGCGTTTCGGCGCGGATCGCCGCGCCGGTCTTCTACGATCCCGAGGGGCGCCGCCGGGATGGGTGAGGGCCGCCGCTCCGCGCTCGCGCATCTGCTGCCATGGGAGGCGCCGGACGGCTCGGTGACGCTGGCCGAAGCGCCGTTCCTGCGTCAGATCGGGGTGCGCCGGCGCGGACGTGCCTCGGCCTATCTGGCCGGGCTGCCGGTGCCGCTCGAACCGAACCGGGTCGCCGTGATGGGGCTCGTGCGCGTGCTGTGGCTCGGACCCGACGAATTGCTGGTCACCGCGCCGGACGAGGCGGTCGGCGGGCTGATGCAGCGGCTCGCGCGGATCGAGGGCAATGTCCTCGCCGATTTGTCGTCGAGCCGGGCCGCGATCGACATCTCCGGCCCGGGGGCGCGCCCGCTTCTCGAAAAAGGCTGCGGGATCGATCTTCATCCCCGCGAATTCGGCCCGTTCCACTGCGCCCAGACCCTGCTCGCGCGCGTGCCGGTGATCGTCGAGCAGCTGACGGTGGCGCCGAGCTATCGCGTCTTCGTGCGCCGCTCCTTCGCGGCGTGGCTGTGCGGCTGGCTGATCGACGCGGCCGGCGGCCAGCCTTGAACCACGCGCAGAGCGCTCTGCGCATCGAAGCGGTTGCGGTGCCAGTAAATCAGAGGGTAGCCTTATTATAAGTCAGCGAGTGTAGCGAGGGCGGCAAATGGCGGCGGCGTGGCGCGAGGAGTTCATCGATCTGGGCGGGCTCAAGCTGCGGATCGGCCGCGGCGGCAGCGGCCGGCCGGTTTTGGTCTTGCACCACGACATCGGCACGCTCGACAAATTGCCGTTCTACGAGGCGCTGTCCGCGCGCTTCGACGTGATCGTGCCGAACCATCCGGGTTTTGGCGAAAAGTCCGAGCGGCCGCAATGGCTGCGCCACCCGCGCGACATCGCCTCGCTTTATCAATGGCTCCTGGCCGAGCTCAAGGTCGAGCGGCCGAGCCTCGTCGGACTCGGCTTCGGCGGCTGGATCGCGGCCGAGATGGCGGTGCTCGCGCCGCGCGATTTTCACCGGCTGGTCCTGGTCGGCGCGATGGGAGTGAAGCCGCCCGAGGGCGACATTTTCGACCAGGCGATCGTCAGCTACATCGACTACGCCAAGGCCGGGTTCCACGAGGAGGCCGTCTTCGCCAAGGTTTATGGCGATGTCACCACCCAGCAGCTCGTCGATTGGGATCTGTGCCGCGAGATGAGCTTCCGCACCGCGTGGAAGCCCTACATGTACACGCCGAGCCTGCCGCACCTGCTCGGCGGGGTGAAGGCGCCGGCCCTGGTCGCCTGGGGCGAGCACGACCGGATCGTGCCGCGCAGCGCGGGCGAGCTCTATGCCAAATCGCTCGGCAATGCCCGGCTTGAGATCGTCGCCGGCGCCGGGCACTGCGTCGACATGGAAAAGCCCGACGAGCTCGTCCGGCTCGTCACCAGCTTCGTCGAGGAAAACTAGCTCGCGCTCCGGCGCACCAGGAGGCCGCCATGCATGTGATGTATTTCACCGAACAGCCGATGTCCGCCTATCCGGCCGATATCGGCCTCGAAACCGGCCACACCGCGCTGATGTTTTCGAACAAGCACTTCGACCCGGTCGCCGGCAGCCGGCTCTATAACCAATACCTCGAGCACTACATCTACGCCGAGGAGCAGGGCGTCGAAGGCTTTATGCTGAACGAGCATCACAATGCCCCGTTCTGCATGCAGGCGAAGTGCAACGTCTTCGCCTCCATCCTCGCGGCGGTGACCAAGAAGGCCAAGATCGTCCTCCTCGGCAACCCGCTGCCGCTCGCCGAGAACCCGGTGCGGCTCGCCGAAGAGCTGGCGATGATCGACATGATCTCGAAGGGCCGGCTCGTCTCCGGCTTTGTCCGCGGCGGCGGCCAGGAGCAGCTCGCGACCGGGGTCAATCCAGCCTTCAACCGCGAGCGCTTCGAGGAGGCGCACGACCTCGTCGTCGCCGCCTGGAGCCGCCAAGGGCCGTTCCGCTGGGAGGGCGCGCATTTCCAGCACCGCGTCGTCAACCCGTGGGCGGTGCCGCTGCAGAAGCCCTATCCGCGCGTGTGGATTCCCGGCGTCTTGAGCCAGGAGACGATCATCTGGGCGGCGAAGCAGCGCTACCCCTACATCGCGCTCAACACCTCGATCGAGGCGACCAAGAAGATCTGGGAGCTTTACGACAAGGTCGCGCTCGAAACCGGCTACACCTCCGGGCCGGAGAACCGCGGCTATCTGCAGCAGGTCCACGTCTCCGACACCGAGGAAAAGGCCGAGAAGAACGCGCGCCAGTTTCTGTGGATGCAGGGCGAGTTCACCGGCCTCGCGCATCCGGTATGGGCGAACCCGTCGGGCTATTTCTCGCCGACGCTGCGCCGCAACTTTGTCGAGTTCGCGGTCGGCCGGGCCGAGAACCCGCGCGGGCGCCCGACCTTCGAGCAGCAGGTCGCCGACGGGCGCGTCTTCTTCGGCACGCCGAAGACCGTCATTCCCAAGCTGCGCCGCGTGCTCGAAGAGACCCGGCCGTCGATCTACGGCATCTGGGGCAATGACGGCACGGTCAGCGACGCCGACGCCCGTACCTGCATCCGCCTGCTCGGCCAGGAGGTCATGCCCGCGATGCGCGAGATCGGCAAGGAGCTGGGCCTCAAGGACCCGTTCGAGCTGAACAGCCCGGTTCACCTTAAATACTCCACCGACATCAAGTCGATGCCGCAGGCGGCGGAGTAGTCAGGCCGCCCGCTTCGCTCTTCGGCGAAAGCCCTCGTGGCGTAAGAGGTAGAGGCCGCTCAGCGTCACCACCGCGCCGCCGATGACGGTCGGCGCGGTGGGGACGTCGCCCCAGATGAAAAACCCGACGATCGAGGACCAGATCAGCGCGGTGTAGTTGAACGGCGACACCGCCGCCGCCGGGGCGTGGTAAAGCGCCAGCGTCGTCCAGTATTGCGAGACGCCGCCGATCAGGCCGATCGTGCAGAACAGCGCGAAATCGAGCGGCGCCGGCGTCACCCAGAAAAACGGCAACACCGGCACGGCGCCCGCGGTCATGAAGATCGCGGTCCAGGTGACGATCGAAGCGCTGTGGTCGGTCTTGGTGAGGCCGCGCACCGTCAGTGTCCCGACCGCGTTGCAGACCGCGCAGGCGAGCGCGTTGCCCATGCCGGTGAGGCTGCCGTTGCCCTCGGGATGGGCGATGACCAGCACCCCGAGAAACCCGACGCTGACCGCGATCCAGCGGGCCCGGCCCACCCGCTCCCGCAGCATCGGATAAGAGAGCGCGGTCAGAAACAGCGGCGCGGCGAAGGTCAGCGCCACCGCGTCGGCCAGCGGCAGCAGGTGGTACGCGAAGAACGAGGCGACGTTGGACCCGCCCCAGATCGCGGCGCGGCCGAGCTGCGCGCCGAGCCGGTTGGTGCGCATGACCCCGATCCCGCCGGCGCGGAAGACGAGGATGAACGACGGCAGCAGCGCGACGGCGCTGCGGAAGAATACCAGCATCGGGATCGGGTAGGTCTGCGCCAGCCACTTTCCGATCGCGTTCTGGATCGAAAACAGGAAGACCGAGGCCAGCATGTAGCAGATGCCGAGCCGCACATCGTCGGCATGCGCGGCGACTCCATCCGAGCGTGGCAGCGGCGTCGGATCGGTCAAAGCAGATCCGGGTCGAAACCGACGATCGCCGCGCCGCCCTTCACCGCCGGCAGGTAGCCCGGCGCACGGGCGAGGTAGTGCTCGGCATAAATGCCGGCGACGGCGCGCTTCGACTTACCGCCCGCCGCGGCGACGCGTGCCAGGAGCCAGCCGCCCAGCACGGTGCCGAACAGCGTGAGATACGGCGCCGAGCCCGCCGCCGCCTCGGCCGGGTCGGCGGCGACCAGATAGGCGGTGGCGTCCTCGAGCGCGGCCAGCCCGGCCGCCAGCTCGGCGCGCAGCGGGAGACCGTCGAGGCTCGCCGCTATCTCGGCGAAGAGTTCGCGCGCCGCCTCGCCGCCGTCGCGGGCGAGCTTGCGGCCGACCAGATCGTTCGCCTGGATGCCGTTGGTGCCTTCGTAAATCGGGGCGATGCGGGCGTCGCGCAAATGCTGGGCGGCGCCGGTCTCCTCGATATAGCCCATGCCGCCATGGATCTGGACGCCGGTCGAGGCGATCTCGACGCCGAGATCGGTGGCCCACGCCTTCAGCACCGGGATCAGCAGGTCGGCGCGACGCTCGGCGCGGAAGCGCGCCTCGGGCTCGGCTTCGGCGCGCGAGCGGTCGATCGCGGCGGCGGCGTAGTAGGCGAGGGCTCGCATCGCCTCGGTGCCGGCGCGCATCGTGAGCAGCATGCGGCGCACGTCGGGATGCCGCACGATCGGCGGGACGGCGCCGTCACCTCCGGTTGGGCGCCCGCCGCCAATGGGGCGGCCCTGAACGCGGGTGCGGGCATAGTCGAGCGCCTGCTGGTACGCGCGCTCGGCGATCGCGACGCCTTGCAGACCGACCAGCAGCCGCTCGCTGTTCATCATCGTGAACATCGCTTCGAGGCCGCGGTTTTCCTCGCCGATGCGCCAGCCGATCGCGCCGCCGTCGTCGCCGTAGGACATCACGCAGGTCGGCGAGGCGTGGATGCCGAGCTTTTCCTCCAGCCGCAGCGGGCGAAGATCGTTGCGCACCCCGTCGGGGAGGATTTTCGGCACCAGGAACAGCGAGATGCCGCGGCTTCCCGGCGGCGCGTCGGGGGTGCGGGCGAGCACCATGTGGATGATGTTGTCGCTGTAGTCGTGGTCGCCGTAGGTGATGAAGATCTTCTGGCCGGTGATCCGGTAATGGTCGCCCTCCGGTACTGCCCGTGTCCTGAGCGCGCCGAGGTCGGAGCCGGCCTGCGCCTCGGTCAGGTTCATCGTACCGGCCCATTCGCCGGAGACGAGCTTGCCGAGGTAGCGTTCTTTCTGCTCGGGCGAACCGTGCGCCTCGAGCATGTTGATCGCCCCGTGGGTCAAGAGCGGGCACAGCGCCCAGGCCATGCAGGCCGAGTTCCACATCTCGATGACCGGCGTCGCCAAGGCCAGCGGCAAGCCCTGGCCGCCATGCTCGGGGTCGCAGGACAGGCCCATCCAGCCGGCTTCGACAAACTTGCGATAGGCCTCGCGAAACCCGGGCGGGGTCCGCACCACGCCATTTTCGAGGACGCTCTTGACCCGGTCGCCGACCGGGTTCAGCGGCGCCAGCTCGCCCTCGGCGAATTTCGCCGCCTCGCCGAGGATCTGGTCCGCGAGCTCGGCCGCCTCACCCTCGATCCCGGCCACCGCCCGCAGGGTGAGACGCATGTCTTCGACAGGGGCGGCATAGGTCATGGCGTCTCTCGGACGGAAGTGCGGGCTGGGGAGAATACCGGATTTGCCGCTAGACTGCGGCGGCGCAAATCAGGGAGGCCGCCATGCCCGATACCTTCGCAGGAAAGACCGTGCTGGTGACTGGCGGCGGCAGCGGCATTGGCGCCGCGACGTGCCGGGCGATGGCGGCGGCGGGCGCCTCGGTCGCCGTGATCGACCGCGACGGCGAGGCGGCGCAGCGCGTCGCGGCCTCGCTCGGCAACAATCCGGGCGCCAGCGCGCACCGGCTCGACGTCTCCGACGGCGCCGGCTTCGCCAAGCTGGCGGGCGAGATCGCGGCCGCGTCGGGCGGCATCGACGTGCTGGTCAACTGCGCCGGCACGATCACGCAGAAAACCCTCGGCACGATGACCGCGGAGGAGTGGGACCGGGTGATCTCGGTCAATCTGGGCGGCACCTTCAACGGCATTCAGGCGGTGCTGCCGCATATGAAGGCGCGCGGCGCCGGCGCGGTCGTCAACATCGCCTCGATCGCCGGCCGCCGCATCTCGTTCGGCGGCGGCGCCAACTATTCGGCGTCGAAGGCCGGGGTGCTCGGCCTGACCCGCCACGCCGCCTACGAGCTGGCGCCGGACAAGATCCGGGTCAACGCCGTGTGCCCGGGCCCGACCGCGACGCCGTTTTCCGGGACCGCCCCGAGCCCCGAGCAGAAGGCCGCGCGCGGCCGCAAGATACCGCTCGGCCGCATGGTCGAGCCCGAGGACATCGCCGACGCCGTGCTGTTTCTCGCGAGCGACGCGGCGCGGATGGTCACCGGCATCGCCCTCGACGTCGATGGCGGGGTGTTGATCAGCAACGACATCCCCTACGAGGATTATTTCGCGCGGATGAAGTGATGCCGTTCCGGGCCGCGACGCTCAACCTCGAACAGGACCACAAAAGGTGGCCCGCCCGCCGCCCTCTGATCGAGGCCGAGATCGCCCGGCTCAAGCCGGATTTGATGGCGTTCAACGAAGTCTGCCTGCCGCTGCAGACCGCGGCGGCGCTGCGCCCGCCCGGCCACGCGCTGGTCCAGCAGAGCCGCGTCAACGGGCTGGCGGGGGTGGAGGGCGAGGCGCTCTCGACCCGCTTCCCGATCCTGGAGACCGGCAATCTCGACTACCGCACGCGCGATTTCGTGGCGCTGGTCGCCCGCGTCGGGATCGACGGGGCGCCGGTCGATGTCTATGTGACGCATCTGTTCATGTCGCGCGGCGACGACTCGCTGCGGCTTTACCAGGTGCAGCAGCTTCTCGCCTGGATCGACAGCCGGCAGGGCGCGGCGGCGTCGATCGTCTGCGGCGATTTCAACGCGCCGCTGACATTGCCCTCGGCGGCGCTGATGGCGAGCCGGTTCCGGCCGACCCAGACCGGACATACCGCCTTCACCCCGCTCGCCGGGCCGGACGGCGCGGTGTCGCATCCCTACTGGGCGCGGATGGACCGCTGCATCGACTACATCTGGGTGTCGGAGCGGATCGAGATCGCCGGGAGCGGCGTGTGCTTCGACAAGCCCGATCCCGCCGACCCGACGCTATGGCCGTCGGACCATGCCGGGGTGTGGGCCGACCTTACTGTCGCGCCTTAGTGTAGGGATAGATCATGTCGCCGGTCTTGAACTTCGCGGGGGCGAGGATCGTCACCGTCTGCGACCCGCGGAACTGCTCGATGTCGTGGCCCTTGACGCCGTGGTACTGCACCCAGATTGGGCGCGCCTCGGTCCATTCGCCGTCGGGGCCGAAGGCGATGTCGCCCTCGATCGTCTTGAACGGATGGCCGTGCATGTACTGGGCGAGCTTGTCGCCGTCGAGCGACTTGGTCGCCTCGATCGCCTGCTCCAGCACCTGGAGCTCGCTATAGGCGAAGGGCGGCAGGAAGTAGCCGAGCAGATCGATCCCCTCCTTCGCCGCGGCGGCCTGGTATTTCTTGAGGAAGTCCATGACGCCGGGGAATTGCATCGTCGGCGTCGGCTCCCACAAATCGGTGTTGACGACGCCGTTCGCCGCATCGCCGAGCTGCGTCCTGATCGCCGCCGCCTGCAGACCGGCGAGGCCGCCGCCGATCATCTTGGCATCGAGCCCGATCTCGCCGACCGAGCGCAGGATGCCGACCGTGTCGGACGGGTAGGACGACATGTAGACGATGTCGGGTTTCGCCGCCTGGATCGCGCGCACGATCGGCGAGAAATCGACCGTGTTGGGCGGGTACGAGCGGTCGTAGACGATCTGCAAGCCGACCCGCTTCGCATGCCCGCGCGCGCTGTCGGTCGCCTTGTGCTGGAACTCGGCGTCGGTGCCGACGATCGCGACGGTCTTCGGCTTCGGGTTCTGCGCCGCCGCCAGATCGAAATATCCCTCGGCAAAGGTCTTCACCGGGTCCGGGCCGAACGGCAGCATCGAGAAGTATTTGGGGTAATGGAACTTGTCGTTGGCGGCGAGCGCGAACAGGCCGAAGAAGAGCCGGTTGTGCTGGATCGCCACCGGCATCGCCGGCACGGTCAGGTTGGTGCCGTAGCTCGAAATCAGCAGGTCGACCTTGTCGACGCTGATCAGCTTTTCATAGATGCCGGGTACGTTCGCCGGGTTGGACTGGTCGTCGTAATAGACGAGCTTGACGGGGCGGCCGAGAAGCCCGCCCTTGGCGTTGATGTCCTTCTCCCAGATCTGGAACGCGGCGAGACCGGTCTTGCCGACCACCGAGAACGGGCCGGTCAATTCCATGCTGAACCCGATCTTGATCGGCTCGGGGTCGGCGGCCCGGGCAGCGGCGGGCAGGAGCACGAGGGCGGCGGCGAGCGCGTAACGTGCGTATCGGATCATTCCATCAGCTCCTTGACCTGGGCCGGGGTGAGAAACCGCGTCTTGGCGCCGCGCAGCAGGAGGTAGAGCCTCGCGGTCTCCTCGAGCTCCTCGACCGCGTTGACCGCGGCGTCGAGGCTCGACCCGGCGACGACCGGGCCGTGATTGGCCAGGAGCACCGCGTGGTGCTTTCCGGCAAAGCCGCGCACCGCCTCGGCGAGGGCGAGGTCGCCGGGCTTGAAATACGGGACCAGCGGCAGCTTCCCGACCCGCATCACGTAATAGGCGGTGATCGGCGGCAACAGGTCGTGCGGGTCGAGCTCGGCGAGGCACGAGACCGCGACCGAATGCGTCGAGTGGAGGTGCACGACCGCGCCGGTGTCGTCGCGCTCCTCGTACATGACCCGGTGGAGAAAGCTCTCCTTGGTCGGCGGATCGCCCGAAACCAGCTTGCCGTCATCGCCGATCAGCGACAGCCGCGCCGGGTCGAGCCGGCCGAGCGAGGCGTTGGTCGGGGTCATCAGCCAGCCCTCGTCGGTCCTGACGCTGAGGTTGCCCGACGAGCCGGCGGTCAGCCCGCGCTCGAAGATCGAGGCGCCGATCCGGCAGATCGCCTCGCGCGCCTTTGCGTAGCTCATGCCGATGCTCCGTCGAGAACCGAGAACGCCCGCAGGAAAAAGTCGGGCGCGCCGAAATTGCCGGATTTGAGGGCGAGGGCGAGCGGCCTGTCGCCAAGGCTGACGGTCCACGGCACGCCGGGATCGATCTGCCCCCCGATCCTGAGGCCGGTGACGCCGAGCGCGTGAACCACCGCGCCCGCCGTCTCGCCGCCGGCGACGACGAGGCGTCTGACGCCGGCCGCCACGAGGCCGTCGGCAATGGCGCCAAGCGTCTCCTCGACAACGGCGCCGGCCTTCTCGCGGCCCAGCCGCTGCTGTACCGCGGCGACCGCTTCGGGGGCCGCCGTCGCATAGACCATGACCGGCTGCTTGCCGAGCTGCGGCTTTGCCCAGGCCAGAGCCTCGGCGACGACGGGACGGCCCTCGGCGGCGGCGATCGGATCGATCGCGAAAGCCGGCGCACGATCGCGCAGATGGGCGACCTGGCCCTGCGTCGCGGTCGAGCACGAGCCGGAGATGACCGCCGCCGGGCCGTCGATGCGGGGCAGCGCGGCCGCCTCGCCGGTCTCGAGCAAACCCTGCCGGCGGAAATTCCCGGGCAGGCCGAGCGCGATGCCGGAGCCGCCGGTGATCAGCGGGAAATCGGCCGCGGCCTCTCCGATCGCTTCGAGGTCGCGGTCGGCGATGGCGTCGACGACGGCGTGGCGGATGCCGGCACGGCGCAACCCGGCGAAGGCCGCGGCGATCGCCTCCGGTCCCTTGGCGACGGCGGCATGCTGGACCAGCCCGACCTTGCCGCGGCTCTGCGCCTGGAGGACGCGGACCAGCGACGGATCGCGCATCGGCGTCAGCGGATGGTCCTTCATCCCCGATTCGGAGAGCAGCACGTCGCCGACGAAGAGGTAGCCCTTGAAGATCGTGCGCCCGGCTTCGGGAAAGGCCGGGCAATACAACGTCAAGTCGCCGCCGAGCGCGTCGAGCAGGGCCTCGGCCACCGGGCCGATATTGCCGAGCGCGGTCGAATCGAAGGTCGAGCAGTACTTGAACAGGATCTGCCGCGCCCCGGCCCGTTTGAGCCAGGCAAGCGCGTCGAGGCTCATCGCCACCGCCTCCGAGGCCGGGATCGTGCGGCTCTTGAGGGCGACGACGACCGCTTCGGCGTCCGGAACCGGCGCGCCCGCCGCGGGCACGTCGATCAGCTGAACCGAGCGCATGCCGCGGCGGACCAGCGTGTTGCACAAATCGGTCGCGCCGGTGAAATCGTCGGCGATCGCCCCCAGCAGCACCGGCATGGCCCCTCCGAAACGTCTCGCCGGCGAGAGTAGTCGCCCGGCCTTGACAGCGCCAGTCTTCACAGTTACACAGAAATCGTGAAAAACATCACAGTTGCACTCGACGAAAAAACCTATCGTCACGCCCGGATCGTTGCGGCGGAGCGCGGCACCTCGGTTTCCGCGCTGGTCAGGCAGTACCTGACGGGGCTGAGCCGCGGCGACAACGAGCGCGCGCG
>DASUIE010000318.1:0-13797 GCA_036273175.1 Allostellaceae bacterium | reverse complement strand
ATCGACGACCATTAGTCGTCGATATCGACGACCACCAGCTTAAAAAATCAGTTGGCTTTATCCGTACCCCAATACAAACGCAATTGGCTAATGTTTGGTTTCTGAAGTAGCGAAATCCAACCGAGGTTGGGTGCTCACCCTCGACGAGCACATCGGCATTCCCGAATTAAACAGACGACTGCTTTTAAGCCGCGCTCAGCACCTAGTCCATCTACCACACGAATCGGTCGGCGACGGCGACCGGCTTGAGCCCGGTCTCGACGAGGGTGCGGTCGAGCGCGGCGCGGTCGGCGAGTTCGCCGGCGTGGACGCCGCCGGTGATGAACAGCGCGTCGATGCCGGCCGCGGCCGCGCCGGCGATGTCGGTGCGCAGCGAATCGCCGACGACGAGGAGCCGGTCGCGATCCTCGATGCCGAGCAGCGGGATGCACGAATCGTAGACCGAACGGTGCGGCTTGCCGTGCCAGCGCACCGTGCCGCCGATCGCCTCGTAGCGCTCGGCGAGCGCGCCGGCGCACAGTGCGGGCTTGCCGCGGTGCATGACGATCAGGTCGGGGTTGGCGCACACCATCGCCAGGCCGCGCGCCCGCGCGGGTTTCAGCACCGGGTCGTAATCGGCGAGCGTGTCGTCCCACTCCGCCGGACCGGTGTTGAGGATGAAATCCGCCTGCTCCGGCGTCTCGACATAGGTGAGGCCGAGCCCCTCGCGAATTTCGAGATCCCGGTCCGAGCAGATATGCAGGCAGTTGCGGCCGAGCGCGGCGTAGAACGGGTCGTCGCGGCGGGCGAGGTACTGCCACGCCTCCTCGCCCGAAGACATGATGCCGTGATAGAGGCTCGCCGGCACCCCGATCTGGGCGATGCGGCGGCCGACATCGTCGGCCCGGCGCGGCGCGTTGGAGAGGAGGACGACCCGCTTTCCGGCCGCGAGCAGCCGCTCCAGGCAATCGAGCACGCCCGGGAACGGCGCCGTGCCGTCATGAACGACGCCCCACAAATCGAGGATGACCCCGTCATAGCGGGCGGCGAGCTCGCGCATCGTCATGGTCCGACAGCCTCCGCAACCGAGCCGAACCCGTCGCGCCGCAACAGCTCGGCGAGCCCCGCCTTGATCCGCCCGACGAGCGACGGGCCGCCATAGACGAGCCCGGTGTAGAGCTGCACCAGTGACGCCCCGGCGCGGATTTTCGCGTAAGCGTCCTCGGCGCTGGCAATCCCGCCGACCCCGATCAGGGTGAGGGCGCCGCCGGTAAGCCGGCGCATCTCGGCGAGCAGCTCGGTCGAGCGCGGGAAGAGCGGCTTCCCGCTGAGCCCGCCCGTCTCGCCTCTGTCCCGGTTCTTCAGCGAAGCGGGGCGGGCGACCGTCGTATTGCCGACGACGATCCCGTCGATGCGCCGCTCACGCGCGATCTCGGCGATATCGGCGGCTTCCTCGGGGCCGAGATCGGGCGCGATCTTGACCAGCAGCGGCGGCAAGGCGCCGCTCTGCGCCCGCGCCGCCAGCACCGCCGCGATCAGAGCGTCGAGCGCGTCGCGCGCCTGAAGGTCGCGCAGCCCCGGCGTGTTCGGCGACGAGATGTTGACGACGAGGTAGTCGGCCAGCGGCGCCGCGCGCCGCACGCCCTCGACGTAATCGGCGACCGCGTCGGCGCTATCGCGGTTCTTGCCGAGATTGATCCCGACGATCCCTTGCCGCCGGCGGCCGGCGAGCCGTGCGATAAGGCCGTCGATGCCACCGCTGTTGAAGCCGAGCCGGTTGATGACGGCCCCATCCTCCGCGAGGCGAAAGACCCGCGGGCGCGGGTTGCCGGGCTGCGGGCGCGGCGTCACGGTGCCGGTCTCGGCAAACCCGAAGCCGAGACGAAGCATCGCGTCCGGCACGCGCCCGTCCTTGTCGAACCCGGCGGCGAGCCCGATCGGGTTGGGAAAGTCGAGCCCCCAAATCGATTGGCGCAGGCTCGGCGGGTCGGGCGTCCGCGCGGCGCCGGCCAATCCCGCCTCCAGCGCGCGCAAGGTCAGCTCATGCGCCCGCTCCGGCGGGACGGCTCGAAGCAGCGGGCGGATCAGCGTGTAGAGATCGGGCACGCGCCTAGCTGACCACCAGCTCGGCCTGGCCGAGCCCCTCGATCGTGACCGTGACCCGGTCGCCGGCGACCGGGTATTGCGTCGCGACGAGGCTGCCGGTCATCACCACCTGCCCGGCGCGCAGCGGGTTGCCTTCGGCGGCGCGGCGGTTGGCGAGCCAGGAAAGCGCGTTGAGCGGATGGCCCAGCGCGTCGGCGCCCACTCCGGTGCCGACCTCGCGGCCGTTGACCGCACAGCGCCCGACCAGCTCGCCGAGGTCGCGCTTGCGCCAGTCGGTGATCGGCGGGCCGAGCACGATGCCGGCGTTCCAGGCATTGCCGGCGGCCAGCGCCGGCCCGTCGAGCCGCTTGTAGTCGTAGCGGAGGTCCTCGAGCAGCTCCATCGCCGCCATGCAGGCCTCGACCGCCGCGCCGGCCCGGTCGCGGCCGCCGCCCTGCGGCAGGTCTTCGCCGAGCCGCACCGCGATCTCGGTCTCCATCGCCAGGCGGCAGTAATCGGCCGCCCGCAGCCGCGCCGTGCCGTGATAGACCTCCGGCGCGAAGATCGCGCCGTAGAGCGGCTCGTCGATGCCGCACAGCTCCTGCATGACCTTGGTGGTGATCGCGATTTTGTACCCGGCGACCGTGCCGCGCCCGCGCTCGACCTCGTGCGCCTCATAGGCGGCGCGGATCGCATATCCTTCGTCGAGGCTGGCGGGATAGAGCTCCGCCGGCAGCACCTCGATATGCCGCCGCTCGCGAAACAGCGCGGCGATGCGCTCCGCCTTCTGCCGGGGTGTCAGATCGGGCACGGCGGCTTCCCCCTCCTTGGCTGGTCCCTATCCCAAGTCTAGTCCCGCCGCCGAGGTTGACGCGAGCAGTGTGTGACATGACATTCCCCCCAAGTCAGAACCTTGAAAGCCCCCGATGGACAATCTGGTTCAGCCGCTACTCGCCTTTATCGCCGCACACTCCGAGTGGGCCGTGGCGGTCATGTTCGTCACGTCGTTCGGTGAGAGCTTTGCCTTTCTCAGCCTGCTGTTTCCGGGCACCTCGCTGCTGATCGCGGCGGGCGCGCTGATGGGCGACGGAACGCTGCCCTACTGGCCGGTCATCCTCGCGGCGATCGCCGGGGCGACGCTCGGCGACAGCGTGTCGTACTGGCTCGGGCGGCGCTATGGCGGCGGGATCGGGCGGATATGGCCGTTCAGCCGCGACCCCCAGATGCTGCCGAAGGCCATCCGCTATTTCCAGCGGCATGGCGGCAAGAGCGTCTTTATCGGCCGCTTTTTCGGGCCGCTCCGCGCGATAATCCCGCTCGCGGCCGGGGTGCTGCAAATGCCGAGCGGGTGGTTCTGGTTCGCCAATGTCGCCTCGGCGCTGGTCTGGGCGCCGATGCTCCTGTTCGTCGGCGACACCGCCGGGGCCATCGGCGAGAAGTTCATGGGCTCGGCCAGCGCCGCGGTGCTGGTCGTTGCCGGGCTCACCCTGTTCGGGATCGCGGGGCTGGTGTGGGCGGCCTTGCGCGCCGGGCGCAAGCCGAATTAGCGGCTGCGAGCGCGCGGCGCGGGCGCCACGGCCTCGGGCGCGCCGGGGCCGTGATCCCCGATATAGCCGTCGACATGCTTTGCCAAGAGCTCGATACGGTCGCCGAAGAAATGGTCGGCGCCGGCGATCTTGCGGAAGTCGATCTTGATGTCGCGCTGATGCGACAGCTTTTGCACCAGCTTCTGTACCGAGTCGGCCGGCACCAGCGTGTCGGCGTCGCCCTGCAGGATCAGCCCTGACGACGGGCACGGCGCGAGAAAGGTGAAATCATACTGGTTGGCGGGCGGGGAGACCGAGATGAACGACTCGATCTCGGGCCGCCGCATCAGCAACTGCATGCCGATCCAGGCGCCGAAGGAATAGCCCGCGACCCAGCAGCTTTCCGCGTTGGCATTGTAGGTCTGCAGCCAGTCGAGCGCGGCGGCGGCATCGGCCAGCTCGCCCTCGCCCCGGTCAAAGCTGCCCTGGCTGCGCCCGACGCCGCGAAAGTTGAAGCGCAGGGTCGAAAAGCCGCGCTTCACGAAGGATTGGTACAGCGAATAGACGATCTTGTTGTTCATCGTCCCGCCGTGCAGCGGGTGTGGATGCAGCACCAGCGCCATCGGCGAGTTCGGCTTGCGCGCGTGATGATAGCGTCCCTCGAGCCGGCCTTCCGGGCCGTTGAAGATCACGTCGGGCATGGCGGGTCTCTGTGATACCCGAGGATATTGCTCGGATAATGGGGGGTGCCCCGAGCGTGCCCCAGGGCAGGGAACGGGCACTTACTTGATCGGTGCAGTGGGGTAATTATATGTTTCTTTCCCATAGGCGGCGCGCCGTGAGTGGGGGCCGGCGCGACGCGGCGATGACAGTAACATAGGAACGGCAATGGCTTTCAAGAACCTGCGCGACGAAATCGACGCGACGCTCGCGCGCGACCCGGCCGCCCGCTCCCGCACCGAGGTGGTGCTGTGCTATCCGGGGTTCCAAGTATTGCTGTTCCACCGTCTCGGCCATTGGCTGTGGACGCATCGCTGGCATCTGCTCGGCCGCTTCGTCTCCCATCTCGGGCGCATCTTAACGGCGATCGACATCCACCCCGGCGCTCGGATCGGTAAGCGCCTGTTCATCGACCACGGGATCGGGGTGGTGGTCGGCGAGACCGCCGAGATCGGCGACGACTGCACCCTCTACCAGGGCGTCACGCTCGGCGGCACGCGGCCGACTGGCGACCAAGCCGGGGAGAAGCGCCACCCGACCCTCGGCAACCACGTCATCGTCGGCTCGGGCGCGCAGGTTTTGGGCCCGTTCAAAGTCGGCCACGGGGCGCGGATCGGCGCGGCCGCGGTGGTGCTTGCCGAGGTCCCGGACGGTGCGACGATGGTCGGCAACCCGGCGCGCCAGGTCGCCCGGCGCAGCGCGCGCGACGAAACCCCGGCGGCGTTCGAGCCCTATGGCGTCAATGCGGAACTCCCCGACCCGGTAGCCCGCGCCCTCAACGGCCTGCTTGGCGAGGTCGCGAGCCTGCGCGCCCGGCTCGACGAGGCCGAGCGCGCGCTCAGCGACGACCGGGCCAAGGCGCGCGGCGTCATGGCGGATGGCGAGCCGACCGGCTGCGAGCGCCTGTCGTGAAGCTCAGCACCAAGGGCCGGTACGCGGTGATGGCGATGGTCGACCTCGCGCGCCACAGCAATGGCAGCCCGGTCGCTCTGGCCGAGATCGCCGACCGGCAGGAGATCAGCCTTTCCTACCTCGAGCAGCTTTTCGCCAAGCTGCGGCGCGGCGGGCTCGTCAAGAGCGTGCGCGGGCCGGGCGGCGGCTACCTGCTCGCCCACGACCGCGACCGGACCCGCATCGCCGACATCATCGTCGCGGTCGACGAGCCGATCCGGGCGACGCGATGTACCCCCGGCCTCGCGCTCGGCTGCCAGGGCGACCGCACCCGATGTCTGACGCATGATTTGTGGGAAGAATTGTCGAACCAAATCCATCTCTATTTGAGCTCGGTGTCCCTCGGCGATGTTTGCGAGAAGCGGGTCCTTGGCACCAGCGGCCTCATCCAGCGCGAGGCCTATAGAGCGATGAGCGCCGCCCGGTAGTCTCGATGCGCGAAACCTATCTCGATTGGAATGCGACGGCCCCGCTGCGCCTCGAGGCGGCAGCGGCGATGCGCGACGCGATGGCGCACTGCGGCAACCCGTCCTCGGTGCACCGCTGGGGCCGCGTCGCGCGGCGGATGGTCGAGGAGGCGCGCGAGGCGATCGCCGCGCTCGTTCCCGGCGACGTAATCTTCACCAGCGGCGGCACCGAGGCAAACCATCTCGCCCTGCACGGGGCCGGACGGCCGAGGGTTCTCGTCTCGGCGGTTGAGCATAGCTCGGTGCTGCAGGCGGTTCCCGGCGCGGAACGCATCCCGGTCGATGGCGACGGCGTCGTCGATCTCGGCGCGCTCGCCGGCATGCTCGGCGACGATGCCCTTGTCTCGGTCATGCTCGCCAACAACGAGACCGGGGCGATCCAGCCGCTTCCCGAGATCGTCGCGCTGGCGCACGGGCGCGGCGCGCTCGTCCATTGCGACGCGGTCCAGGCGGCCGGCAAGATGCCGATCGATGTCGGCGCCGATCTGGTTACCGTCTCGGCGCATAAAATCGGCGGGCCGACCGGCATCGGCGCGGTGATCTCGCGGGTCGAGCTGTCGCCGGCGGTTCGCGGCGGCGGACAGGAGCGCGGACGCCGCGCCGGGACCGAGAATGTCATCGGCATCGCCGGCTTTGCCGCCGCGGCCCAAGCGGTCGAGGAATATGGCCGGGTGCGCGGTCTGCGGGACCGGCTCGAAGCGGCGCTGCCCGAGGCGGTCGTCATCGCGGCCAAGTCGCCGCGCCTGCCGAATACCTCGGCGCTCGCGATGCCGGGCGTGCCGGCGGAAACCCAGGTCATCGCCTTCGACCTCGCCGGGGTCATGGTCAGCGCCGGCGCGGCCTGCTCGTCGGGCAAGGTTGGGCCGAGCCATGTGCTGGCGGCGATGGGGCTGGAGCCCGAGCTCGCGAACTCGACGATTCGCGTGAGCCTCGGCTGGAGCACCACCGAGGCCGATATCGAACATTTCGTCGAGGTCTGGCGCGCGCTGAACCGGCGCCTCGAACGGCGGCGGGCGGCATGAACGCGAACGCGCTGCCGGTTTATCTCGACAACCAGGCCTCGACGCCGCTCGACCCGCGCGTGCTCGAGGCGATGATGCCGTACTTCACCGAGCAGTTCGGCAACCCGCACAGCGAGAGCCACGTCTACGGCAGCAACGCGATGGCGGCGATCGAGGCGGCGCGCGCGGAAGTCGCAAAGCTGATCGGCGCCGACCCGCGCGAGATCGTCTTCACCTCGGGCGCGACCGAAGCCAACAACCTCGCGATCAAGGGCGCCGCGCACTTTGCTCGCGCCCACCCGCCGGCAGGCGGCGCGCGCGAGCATATCGTGACGCTGGAGACCGAGCACAAATGCGTGCTCGAAAGCTGCGCCGCGCTGGAGCGCGAGGGGTTCGCTGTGACCTATCTCGCGGTCGAGCCGAACGGGCTCGTTTCGCTCGACAAGCTGGCCGACGCGCTGACCGAGCGGACGCTGCTGGTCTCGGTCCTGGCGGCCCATAACGAGATCGGGGTGATCCAGCCGCTCGCCGAGATCGGCGCGCTGTGCCGGTCGCGCGGCATCCTCTTTCACACCGACGCGGCGCAGGCGGTCGGAAAGATACCGCTCGATGTCGAGGCGATGAAGATCGATTTGATGTCGATCTCGGGCCACAAGATTTACGGCCCAAAGGGGATCGGCGCGATTTATGTGCGGCGTCGCCCGCGCGTGCGGCTGATGCCGCTGATCGACGGGGGCGGGCAGGAGCGCGGGGTTCGCTCGGGCACGCTGCCGACGCCGCTCTGCGTCGGGTTCGGCCGCGCCTGCGCGATCGCGCGCGACGAGATGGCCGGCGAGGCCGAGCGCGTGCGGGGGCTGCGCGACCGGCTGCGGCAGAGCCTGCTGCGCCGGGTGCCGGGCGTGCAGGTCAACGGCGACGAGGCGCACCGCCTTCCCGGCAACCTCAACGTCTCGTTCCCCGGCCTGACCGCGCCCGACCTGATCGAGGCATGCCCGACCATCGCGATCTCGACCGGATCGGCCTGCACCTCGGCGACGGTCGAACCGTCTTACGTGCTGCGCGCGCTGGGGATGCCGGACGACGAGGCGAACGGCTCGATCCGCGTCGGAATCGGCCGGTTCAACACGGCCGGCGACGTCGATTTCGCCGTCGACGCGCTCGCGGCCGCTGCCGCAAGGCTGAACGGCGCGCGGTGAGGTTGACGCAGGCGGCTCGCGCGGCAATATGAAGGCGAGGGTTCGGGAAGAGAGCATGGAATGGCGTTAAGACAGGCCTTGTCGGTCACCGATTCCGCCGCCGAGCGGATCCAGGCGCTGCTGGCCAAGCGCGGCAAGCCCTCGATCGGCGTGCGCGTCGGCGTGCGCTCGCGCGGCTGCTCAGGGCTCAGCTACACGCTCGAATACGCCGATGAGAGGGGCAAGTTCGACGAGGTGGTCGAGGCCAAGGGCGTCACCGTGCTGGTCGACCCCAAGGCGATCATGTTCATTCTCGGCACCGAGATGGACTATGTCGAGGAGAGGCTCGAAAGCGGCTTCGTCTTCCGCAACCCCAATGAGAAGGGCCGTTGCGGCTGCGGCGAATCCTTCCACGTTTGATTTAAGTCTTTAGGTATACTCCTTTGAAACTCTTCCAGATCGAGGAGCCCGACGGCTCGCCGAGCGACCCTGACGCACCCGGCATCGCGATCGGCATCGACATCGGCGGCCCGCTCGCGGACGTGGCGATCGCGGTCGGCGGCAACGCGGTGGTGCTGACCGACCGCGAGGGTTTCTCGATCGATCTCGCCGTGCCCGAGGCGAGCGAGCCGGCGGCACGCTGGCAGACCCTGTTCGAGGGCGCGCGGCTGCGCGCCGAGCGGGTGCTGGGCCGGCCGGTGACCCATGCGGTCGTCGCCGTCGACCAGTCCCCGGCGCCCGCCTGGATCGACACGCTGACCGAAGCCGCCGCCGCCGCGGGGATCGAGCTGCTGCGGGTCGAGGTCCCGTCGACCGGCGACGCGCCGGCGATTGCCGCCGCGATCCTCGCCGAGGATTTGGCGCCGCGGCCCGAGGGCGAGTGATGCCGCGCATGATTTTTATCGAGCGCGACGGGACCCGGCGCGAGGTCGATGCCCCGCTCGGCCTGTCGGTGCTGGAGATCGCCCACCGCAACGATATCGACATCGAAGGCGCGTGCGAGGGCTCGCTCGCCTGTTCGACCTGCCATGTCATCGTCGATCCCGAGTGGTACGAGCTGTTGAAGGACGCGACCGAGGACGAGGAGGACATGCTCGACCTCGCCTTCGGGCTGACCGCCACCTCGCGCCTCGGCTGCCAGATCATTATCACCGAGGAGCTTGACGGGCTGACCGTCCGCCTGCCGGCGGCGACCCGCAACCTGCTGAATGGGTAACAGCCTGTTCGCCCGGCTGGTCGCGGCCGCCGGCCCCGGCTGGACCCGCTACACGCGCCACGATTTCGTCCTTGCCCTCGCCCGCGGCGACCTCCCGGAAGCCGCGTTCCGCCGCTACCTCGTGCAGGATTACCTTTTCCTGCTGCATTTCGCCCGGAGCTGGGGGCTCGCGATCTACAAATCCGACACGATCGCCGAGATGCGCCGGGCTCAGGCGCTGGTCGCCGCGACGCTCGATGTCGAGATCGGGCTGCATATCGAGTATTGCCGCGGCTGGGGCCTCGACGAGGCAACGATGGCGGCCGAACCGGAGGCGCTGGAGACGGTCGCCTACACGCGCTTTGTGATCGATCGCGGCCTCGCCGGGGACCGGCTCGACCTCGAAACGGCGCTGGCGCCCTGCGTCGTCGGCTATGCCGAGATCGCCCGCGAGCGCCTCGCCGATCCGGCGACCGTGCTCGACGGCAACCGCTACCGCGAATGGCTGGAGATGTACGCGAGCGCCGAATATCAGGCGCTCGCCGCCGAGGCGGCCGGTGCGCTCGACGAGCAATTCGCCCGCCGCGGCGGCGAGGGCCGCTTCCCGTCGCTGGCCGCGTCGTTTGCGACGGCGAGCCGCCTCGAAGCGGATTTCTGGCGGATGGGGCTCAACGCCGCTACATAGAGGCGATGCGCCCGCTCGACGATATCGACCTCGCCGGCAACCCGGCCGACCACCGCGTCGTCGTGGCGATGTCGGGCGGGGTCGATTCGTCGGTCGCCGCGGCGCTGCTGGCGCGTGCCGGTTACGATGTCGTCGGCATCACGCTGCAGCTCTACGACCATGGCGCCGCGACCGGGCGCAAGGGGGCCTGCTGCGCCGGGCAGGATGTGCGCGACGCCGCGGCGGTCGCCGCGCGGCTCGGCATCCCGCATTATGTGCTCGATTACGAGGCGCGGTTCCGCGAGGCGGTGATCGAGGATTTCGCCGAGAGCTACCGCCGCGGCGAGACGCCGATCCCGTGCATCCGCTGCAACGAGCGGATAAAGTTTCGCGACCTTCTCGGCACCGCCCGCGACCTCGGCGCCAGCGCCCTGGCGACCGGGCATTACGCGCGGCGGGTCGCCGGCGCCGACGGGCCGGAGCTGCACCGCGCCGCCGACCCCGCGCGCGACCAGAGCTATTTCCTCTACCGCACGACCCGCGACGAGCTCGACTTCCTGCGCTTTCCGCTCGGCGGGCTGCAAAAACACGAGACCCGCGCGCTCGCCCGGGACCTGGTCCTGCCGGTCGCCCAGAAGCCGGACAGCCAGGACATCTGCTTCGTGCCGCAAGGTTCCTACGCCGAGATCGTCGCGCGGCTGCGCCCCGAGGCCGGCGAGCCCGGCGACATCGTCGACGCCGCCGGCGCCGTGCTCGGGCGGCATGACGGCATCGCCCGGTTCACGGTGGGCCAGCGCAAGGGCATCGGTGTCGCCGCCGCGGAACCGCTTTACGTGCTGCGGATCGAGCCGGAGGCGCGTCGCATCGTTGTCGGCCCCAAGGAAGCGCTCGCCGAAACCCGCCTCGCGCTCGGCGAGGTCAACTGGCTCGCCGCCCACACCGATGGCGCCGTTCCGGTCGAGGCGAAGCTCCGCTCGGCGCAAAAGCCCGTCGCCGCGACCTTCCACCCGGCCGCCGCCGAGCTGGTGCTCGACGAGCCCGCCGGTGCGGTCGCGCCCGGCCAGGCGGCGGTGATGTACGACGGCGAGCGCATGCTCGGCGGCGGCTGGATCCGCCGCGCGGCTTGACCCCCCACCGGGCATTGCCTATATCCGCGGCTCGTTGGTGGGGCGGGGTAGCTCAGTTGGTTAGAGCAGTGGACTCATAAGCCAAAGGTCGGCGGTTCAAATCCGCCCCCCGCTACCAACTTTATCGGCTTCACGGCGCGTTCCGCCTTGCCGCTCCGTGGTCGTGGAAGACGGGCGTATCGGCGCGACCTCTAAAACCAGGCGGCCGCCCAGAGCGCCGAACGCTGCCTCCAGCTGCGAAAGCTGCGAATTATGGCGGAGGTTGAACAGCCGATCCACTTGAGGGCCGTGTATTCCCAAACGCCGGGCGAGCTCGGCCTTCCGGACGCGTTGCTTGTTCGCCATCCGATACAATTCGATTTTGGCGACCGTGAGCGCCGGCAGAAAGACCCTCAGACCTGGCCCTTGGGTAGGCGCCGGGATATCCCGTCCGCGCGCCATTCTAGCGGCGACGGCCTCTTCGATAGCGTCGCGCCCGCGCAAAAGGGCATCGGCCTCGTCCTCGCCGAAGGAGGTCACTTCGGGCAGGTCGGGACAGGCGATCAGCAATGTCCCGTTATCGTCTTTTTCGACAGCAATCCGATACCCGTCCATGATGCTTGAGTCCCACTCGATGATGGGCGGAATAGCCGCTACAAGAGACCTAGATCTCTCTTGATCTTGTTGACGAGCCCGGTACCGAGCTCCTTGCGTGACCCGTGCATCGGCAGTTGTGTTTCTTTGTCGCCCAATGTCACGCTCACGTGGCCAGAGCCGCCTTTGTGGTTTTCGAACGTGCAGCCTTGCCTGGCAAGCCAGCG
This sequence comes from Allostellaceae bacterium, assembly GCA_036273175.1. Lineage (GTDB taxonomy): Bacteria > Pseudomonadota > Alphaproteobacteria > ATCC43930 > CGMCC-115725 > DATARH01. The sequence continues at coordinate 2,107 of DASUIE010000318.1, read as the reverse complement.
GCGAAGTTCGGCTGCCGTCATGTCCAATAGCCAACATTATTGTTGGGCTCGCAACTGCGAAATACAACATTTTTGTTGGTGTGAACCATTAGCTTATGGCGCGGGTCTGAGGTCGGCGGTTCAAACCGCCCCCGCTACCAACGCTCAAGTCCCGATCGCCAGCGGGCTTGCCATCTTTCGCAAGAGAGCCACCACCGACAGCGCCGTGAGCTTGCCGGTGCGCGGGTTTTCCAGGCTCGGCACGTTCTCGATCTCGAAGGCGAAGCGCGCGCTGTCCGCCTCGACCTCGATGCGGTGCATGTTGCGGCTGACCGACGGGTCGGCCCAGATCTCGATCGTCGTGCGGTCGGGGCCGACCCCGGCCATCGCCAGCGCCGCCGCGACGTTGACATTCGCCGGAAAGCCGCGTGCCGCCTCCCGCGCGGTGCCGGCAAAGACCTTTTTCGGCGCGTTGAGGCCGGTCACGTCGATGCCGTTGGCGACGAGGTAGGGCGCGCCCTCCAATCCGTTCGGCGGCTTGCGCGTCGTCATGTGGACGCGCGAAATCTCGCCGACCGCCGCGGCCTGCACCGCGTCGAGCGCCAGCAGCGCCCCAGTCGGCACGATGATCCGCCCGCCATGCGCGCGGGCGAGGTCGACCAGGTCGAAATTGTCGAGGAGCGCCCCGCAGCTCAGCGTGACGAGGGTTCGGCCGTGGGTCAGCGCCGGCTCGGCCAGCTCGCGCAAGACCGCGGCCGGCGCGCATTCGATCACGATGTCGGCCTCTTCCCACAGCCGCGCCAGCGGCAGAACCGGCGCCGGCCGGGCGAAATCGCCCATCGCCGCCTCGGCCCGCTTGATGTCGCGCGCAGAGACCGCCGCAAGCTCCATCCCCTCGATCCCGCGGTCGAGATGCCAGGCGACAACGGTGCCGATCGCGCCGAACCCGGCGATGGCGACGCGCTGCTGTCCCATTCCGCACCCGCTCCTTTTGCTTTCGTACGATGATGGGCTGATCGATGCCATCTTGCCAGCTTCCAAAATGACACCAGCCCGCGGCGCATTTCGATCGGTTCGCCGATTCTTGCGGGAGGCAGGAGTCACGTCATGACCACAATGAGCCACGACGGGTACGTCGCGCTCGTCGAGTTGGACGAGGAGGCTGGACTCTTCCACGGCGAGGTAATCAACACCCGCGATGTCTTGACCTTTCAGGGACAGACGCCGGACGAGCTGAAAACCGCCTTTGTCGAGACGATCGCCGATTACATCGAATGGTGCCGGGAGCGGGGGAAGCCGCCTGAACGCCCGTATTCCGGTCACTTCACCCTGCGATTGCCGCCTGATTTGCACCGGCGTATCGCCGCGGCGGCCGCGCGCGAGCGAAAGAGCGTCAACGCGTTCATCGCCGATGCGCTGGATCGTGTCGCGTAGCCATCAATAAGACTTCGGCTGGCCGAGGACCCGCTCGGCGATGTTTGACAGGATGAGCTGGGACATCACCGGGGCGATGCGGGCGATCTGGGCTTCGCGGAAAAAGCGCTCGACGTGGAATTCCTTGGCGTAGCCCATCCCGCCATGGGTCAGCATCGCCGTCTCGCAGGCCTTGGCGCCGGCCTCCCCGGCGAAAAACTTGGCGGCGTTGGCATAGGCGCCGACCATCTCCGGCTTGTCGTGCGCGTCATAGGCGGCAGCGGCGCGCAGCACCAACAGCTCGGCCGCTTCCAGCTCGACCCAGCGCTCGGCGAGCGGGTGCTGGATGCCCTGGTTCTGTCCGATCGGCCGGCCGAAGACGACCCGCTCCGTCGCGTAGCGGGCGGCCCGGGCGAGCGCGGCGCGGCCAAGCCCGACCGCCTCGGCGGCGATCAGGATGCGTTCGGGGTTCATCCCGTGCAGGATGTACTGGAAGCCCTTGCCTTCCTCGCCGATCCGGTCTTCGAGCGGCACCTTGAGCCCGTCGATGAACAGCATGTTCGAATCGACGGCATGCCGGCCCATCTTTGGGATTTCACGGACCTCGACGGCGCCGCGGTCGAGATCGGTGTAGAACAGCGTCATCCCCTGCGATGGCCGCGCCGAGTCCTCGTAGGCGGTCGTCCGCGTCAGGATCAGCATCTTCTCGGTGACC
>DASUIE010000317.1:0-16451 GCA_036273175.1 Allostellaceae bacterium | reverse complement strand
CCGGCTCGATATCGGGATATGCTTTCGGATTAGCCGAATACTGGTCATGGCTTCGGTTGCTCGCGAGATAGTGCACGGTCGTGCCGTCGCGTAACGCATAAATCGCTGACCCGGGAATGGTCGTCCCTTGGGCCGCCGCGACGACGTCCGTCTCAAAAACGCCGGTTTGAGAGATTTCCGGTAGGCGCGGATCGGCCGATGCTGAATTGGCGGCGAGGGCTGCCACCGCCACTACCGCCATGACGCGAATGTCTGCCACTGTATTTCCTCCCTAGGTTTTATTTGATATAGCATCGGTGGGGAGCCGGAGCAATTCTGAGCTTGGCGGTCTCGGTACCGTCCTCACGTGCAGGGAAGGAACGCAGGTGCGGATATTGAGCAATGCCGTGCTCGGTTTGCTATGCATGTCAGGGACAGCGAGTGTCAGTCACGCCGCCAGTCCCTTTGATGGACGCTGGGAGGGAGAAGCGCCGTATGCCGAGGGGTGCGGCGTATGGAATTCTTATTTCGACGTAAAAGATGGTGCAGTATCCGGGCAAGTTACGGGCCTATTAAATGGCAATCCTGAATTAGCAGCGCCTGCGGAAATACATCGATGAACGGCAAGCGCACGACGCGGCAACAACATTCCCAGAACGCTGCTGCCCCGTTCGATGGTGATTATGTTGGAACCATCACCTTGATGCCGGCTTCTGCAAATAATAATTGCGGTGGCGTCGGCCCATTCTCAAAGAATGTGAGGATTTCCAATAACCAGTGGGTGCTCACTTCCAATTCTACGAGGGGCGAAACGATCTCCGGAACGGTGAAACCCGATGGATCGACGTCTGGTTTTGGCAAGTCGTTCATGGGAGGGGTCTCGCTGAAAGCGCGCATACAAGGATCGGACTTCACCGGCGAAGTTGCGAGCGCATATGCGGCTTGCTCCTTATCCCGCTTCCTCTGCAGCCGTTCGTTGACCGCGCAATGGGCGCCGTATGGTCCGGGCGGGTTTGACAGCCCACGGATGGCACCGGCGCTGGATTAGGTCCGATCGTACTCCGCCGAGATGTCCTTGCCGGTGTGGTCCGGCATCAGCGCCGCCGCGATCACGCTGACGACCGCGCAGCCGGCGATGTAGACCGCGATCACCTGGCCCGACTGGTAAGCGGCGAACAGCGCCGTCGCGATCAGCGGGGCGGGGCCGCCGGCGATAATCGAGGCGAGCTGGTAGCCGAGCGACGAGCCGCTGTACCTGAGCCGCGGGGTGAAGGCCTCGGCGATCAGCGCGGCTTGCGGCCCGTACATCATGTCGTGCGGGATCAGCGACAGCACGATCGCGATAAAGACGACCGCCGGCGCGGCGCTGTCGATCATCGCGAAATAGATAAACCCGAAAATGCCCATCACGACCGCGCCGATCAGGTACATGCGGCGGCGGCCGATCCGGTCGGAGATGTGGCCGGAGAGCGGGATCGTCACGAACGACACCAGCGAGGCGACCAGCACCGCGGTGAGGATCAGGTCGCGCGACAGGTGCAGCGTCCCGGTCGCGTAGGAGAAGACAAAGGCGGTGAAGATGTAGAACGGCGCCTGCTCGGCCATCCGCGCCAGGGCGGAAAGGACGATCTCCCGCGGATGGCGGCGGATCACCTCGGCGATCGGGGCGCGCTCGATCTTGCGCTCGGCGACGAGGCGCTGGAACACCGGGGTTTCGAGGATGCCGAGCCGTACCCAGAGCCCGATCCCGACGAGGACGATGCTGAGAAGAAACGGAATGCGCCAGCCCCAGCTCTGAAACTGCTCGCCGGAGAGCCCGCTGAAGGCGAGGATCGCGAGGTTCGCCAGGAAGAGCCCGCTCGGCACGCCGAATTGCGGCCAGGAGGCGACGAGGCCGCGGCTCGAATGGGTGCGCGCCCATTCCATCGAAATGAGGACCGAGCCGCCCCACTCGCCGCCGACGCCGATGCCCTGGATCACCCGCAGGATCGTCAGCAGCACCGCGCCCCAGATGCCGATCGAGGCATAGCCGGGGACGAAAGCGATCAGAAAGGTGGCGATGCCCATCGCCAGCAGGGTCGCGATCAGCGTCGCCTTGCGGCCGATGCGGTCGCCGTAATGGCCGAAGATCGCGGCGCCGATCGGGCGGCCGATAAAGCCGATGAAATAGGTGCCGAACGCGGCGAGGGTCGCGGTCAGCGGGTCTTCGTGCGGGAAATAGAGCTTGCCGAAGACGAGCCCGGCGGCGGTGCCGTAGATGAAGAAATCGTACCACTCGATCGTCGTGCCGACCGTGGCGGCGATGACCGCCTTGCGCAGATTGGCCCGATGCTCGGCGTCTTCGACCGGGGCGGCGGTTACGGTATCGGTCATTCCAGTTCCCTCCTGGAATGACAAACGGTTGCGGCGGGGGGTTGTCCGGTGGGTGGATCAGTCGGTCGCGGCGAGAACTGCCCGGAAGTGGACAACCGCTTCGGGGGGCCGCGGGGTCATCTTGCCAGTCAGTGTGGCAGGTCCCGGGCCAGCACGACGCCGTGCAGGATGGCGAGGTAGTGGCAGAGCGCGCCGGCGACGACCATGACGTGCCAGATCGTGTTGCGATAGCGCAGCGCGCGGCGCACGCGAACCGCCGCGCCGGCGATGATGATCGCGAGACCCGCGACGATCAGCATCAGCGAGGCCGGGTCGACCGCCGCCAGCACCGGGCCGAGCCCGGCGAGCGTCGTCCCGCCGATCAGCAGATACCCGGTCCGCGAAAACCCTGGGAAGGTCGGCGGCCGGGCCAGCTTGTAGATGGCGCCGGCGACCGCGCCGGACCAGACGAGCGCGGTGAGGCCGGCGGCCCCGGGACCGTGCAGCAGCACTACCGTGAACGGCGTGTAGGTTCCGGCGATCAGGAGGAAGATCGCGGCGTGGTCGAGCTGGCGGAGCCGGCGCCGCTCGATCGGCAGCCTGATGTGATAGAACGCGGTCGAGCAGACGAAGAGATTGACCAGCGTCGCCGCGTAGACGACGCACGCGATAAAGGTCGTGCTCGCGGCCGGCCGCCACGCGGCCGCGAGCAGCCACGGCACGCCGACGCCGCACAGCGCGAGCGCCGCGAGGTGAACCCGGCGATCGGCGGCGATGTCCTCCGGGAGGAAATAGCGCGGCGGCGCCGGTGTCGAGCTACTCGGCGGCGTCGCGGAAGGCCGTGCGCAGCGCGTCCCACTCGTCGGCGCCGGAAAGCTGGAAGACTTCGCGGACGGTCATCTCCTTTGGCAACGGCGGGTGGCGGCCGGTCGATTTGAGCTCGGCGAGGGCCTGCTCGCAGATGCCGACGACGGTCTTGATGAGGAGGCCGGGGACGATCGCCAGCTTGTAGCCCATGCGCTCGGCCTCGCCGAGGTCGAGGTCGGGGGTCTTGCCGCCGCGCACGACATTGAGGAGGCACGGGCCGCCGACGAGGCGGGGCACCGCGGCGACTTCCTCGACCGTCTGCGGCGCCTCGACAAACACCATGTCTGCTCCGGCGGCGAGGGCGAGGTTGGCGCGGGCGATCGCCTCGTCGAAGCCGGTCACGGCGCGGGAGTCGGTGCGGGCGATGATCGTGAAGTCCGGGCTGCGGCGGGCCGAGGCGGCGGCGCGGATCTTGGCGAGCCATTCCTCGCGCGGCACGATCTCCTTGTCGTCGAGATGGCCGCATTTCTTCGGAAAGCCCTGGTCCTCGATATGGATGCCGGCGACTCCGCGCGCCTCGTATTCGCGCACGGTGCGCACCGTGTTGAGCTCGTTGCCGTAGCCGGTATCGGCGTCGGCGATCACCGGCACCTCGACCGCGGCGGCGATGCGGGCGGCGTTGTCGACCATCTCGGTCATCGTGACGAGGCCGAAATCGGGATAGCCGAGCGTCGCCGCGGTGCCGGCGCCGGTCATGTAGACGCAGTCGAACCCGGCGCGCGCGATCGTCCGCGCGGTGATGCAGTCATAGGCGCCGGGCGCGACGACCATGCCATCGCGCCGGAGCAGCTCGCGAAACCGTGCCGCCTGGGTCATGTCGTTCTCCTTACGTCAGGGCTTGTCGCCTCGAACGGTAGCAAAGCAAAGATGGTCGGGCCGCGCCAGCCCCACCCCCGCTTGGCCGAGATCGCGCTCGATCCGGCTCGCGAAATCGATCCGCGCGGAGGCCAGCGGCAGGGCGGCGGCTTCAGCCTGCAACCACGCGATGCCGGTTGCCTTGGGCCGGGCCTGACGCAGCGAACCGTCGATCCCGACCATCCGCGCCCCGGGCGCGGGGGCGCGGTTGGCGGCGAGCTGATTGCCGGTGCCGCAGGCGATGTCGAGCAGCGCCGGCGGCGCGCCGCGCTCGGGCGCGTTGACGCCGCCGCGCGCGCGTGCTTTGGGAGGGGGCGAAGACCGCGAGGGAGTGCCCGATGACCCCGGATTCGGCCCGCAACATCGACTTCGTCAGCCATAACGAGCTCGACGGCCACGGCGACTGCGTGCAGATCATGGTGCACAGGGGGCACGCCTATATCGGCCACATGTTCAGCGACGGGTTCACCGTCGTGGATGTCCGCGATGCACGGAAGCCGGTGACCAGGGGATTCTTCGCGGCGCCGCCGAACACGCGCGCGTTTCACCTGCAGACGCACGGCGATTTGCTGCTGACGGTGAACTCGCCGAACATCTGGGTCATGCAGGGCTATGCCGACCCGAACGACTATTTCAAATCGTCGATCACCGATTCCTTCACCAAGCGCGACAAGGAGTTCACCGCCGGGCTGCGCGTGTTCGACATCTCAAAGCCGGCCGAGCCGCGCGAGATCGCCTTCATGCCGGTCGATGGGCTCGGGCTGCACCGGCTCTGGTATGTCGGCGGGCGCTATGCCTATGCCTCGTGTCACTGGCAAGGCTTCACCGACCACGTGCTCGCGGTCATCGACATGCGGAACCCGGAGAAGCCCGAGGTGGTGGGCCGGTTCTGGCTGCCGGGGATGAACGCCGGGGCCGGGGAGACGCCGAGCTGGCCAAAGGGCAAGCGCTATGCGCTGCACCACGCGATCGTCGCCGGAAACTTCGCCTATGCGGCGTGGCGCGACGGCGGGATGACGATCCTCGACGTGTCGGACCCGACCGCGCCAAAGCTGCTCAGTCACCGCAACTGGAGCCCGCCTTTCGGCGGCGGCACGCACACGCCGCTGCCGCTGCCGGATCGCGGGCTCGCGGTCTATGCCGACGAGGGCAATCTCGACGATTGCGCCAACGGCATTCAGCGCTGCTGGGTGCTGGATGTGCGCGACCCGACGAATCCGGTGACGATCGCGACGCTGCCGACCCCGGCGGAGATCGCGTACTGCAAGAAGGGCGCGAAATTCGGGCCGCATAACCTGCACGAGAACCGGCCGGGCTCGCTGCAGTCGTCGGAGCTGATCTTCGGCACCTACCAGAATGCCGGGGTTCGCGTCTTCGACATACGCGACGCGTTCCAGCCCAAGGAGGTCGCGCATTTCGTCCCGCCGGCGCCGGAGCGGATGGTCGATCCGCGCCCGAACCGGCCGCGGGTGATCCAATCCAATGACGTCTACGTCGCGCCGGACGGGCTGATGTACCTGACCGACGTCAATACCGGGCTGACGATCCTGCAGTACAAGGGATGACCCTCGACGAGCTGAAACCGGGGCTGCGGCACGGCCGGACCCTCACCGTCACTGCGGCGTTGGCGGTGCCGGCCCAGGCCGCGATCTTCGACCCGGCGACCGAGATGCCGCCGGTCTTCGCGACGGCGCAGATGATCGCGCTCGTCGAATGGACCTGCGTTGCCGCGCTCGCGCCTTATCTCGGGCCGGACCAGCGTACGGTCGGCACGCGGGTCGAGATGACGCACACCGCGGCGACGCCGATCGGCATGAAGGTGACGGCGGAGGTCGAGCTGGTGTCGATCGAGGGGCGGACTCTGCGCTTCAAGGCCGCCTGCCGCGACGAGGCCGACGCGATCGGAGAGGGCTTCCACGAGCGCACGGTCATCGATCGCGACCGCTTCATGGCGCGGCTGGCGCGGAAGGGGTAGCAGCGCGACCGGGCTCGGAGTATCGTCGCGGCCGCGGAAGTTGGGAGCCGAAGCGTGGCGCAAAGCGGAAACGGGGCCGATATCGGGGCGGTGTATCAGCTCCTCAGCGAAGTGGCGCAGACCGTGCGCTCGCACAGCGACGAGTTCGGCCATATCAACCGTAGCATCGATGGTCTCAATCGACGGGTCGACGATCTCGCCGCGAGCGTGGCTGACCTCCGCGCCACGGTAACGGAGTACCATTCGACCGTCGTCGGCCACGGGATACTCTACGGCGAGCTGGAACAGCGGATCCGGCGGATCGAACGGCACCTGAAGCTGGAGCCGACCGGCGCCTGATCCGCTATATAAGCCCCAGGTCGCGCAGGCTGGCGTGGCGGCCGCGGCCGATCACCAGATGGTCGTGCACGGTGACGCCGAGGGGCGAGGCCGCCTTGACGATGTCGCGGGTCATCGCGACATCCGCTTTTGACGGTGTCGGGTCGCCCGACGGATGGTTGTGCACGAGAATGAGGGCCGAGGCGCCGAGGTCGAGCGCGCGCTTGACGACCTCGCGCGGATAGACCGGCGTGTGGTCGACCGTGCCGCGCTGCTGGCGCTCATGGGCGATCAGCATGTTCTTGCGGTCGAGGAACAGGAGGTGGAACTCCTCGACCTTGCCGTAGGCGATCGTCGCCTTGCAGTAATCGATGAGCTTGTCCCAGGAACCCAGCACCGGGCGGGTTTGCAGCTCGGCGCGGGCGAGGCGCAGCGCCGCCTCGCGCACCGATTTGAGCGCCGCGACCCCGGCCTCGCCGAGCCCGGGCACGCTCAGCAAATCGTCGGCATCGGCGCTCAGCGCCTCGGCAAAGCTGCCGAACCGGTCGATCAGATCCTTGGCGAGCGGCTTGGTGTCGCCGCGGGGGTTGCCGGCGAAAAGCAGCACCTCCATCAATTCGTAATCGGGCAGCGTGTCGGCGCCGCCGGCGATCAGGCGCTGCCGCAGCCGCGCGCGATGGCCGAGGAAATGCGGCGGCGCGGCCGAGAAATCCGCCATCCCGTTGCCGCCGTTGACGCGCCGGGCCGGCATCACCGGGGCTTTCGCGCGCGCATCGCGGCGAGCCGCGCGGCGGCCATGCGGTGCGGCTCGTCGGTGTCGTAGGCCTCGACAAAGCGGTCGATGCCGCGCTGGACCGCCGCGCCGGTCGAGGGCGCGTCCTCCCAGTCGAGCACCAGCGCCTTCTGGATGCGGATCGCGTGCGGTCCGGAATCGAGGATCGGCGCGGCCAGCCGCTCGACCTCCGCGTCCGGGTCGCCGACCGCGTCGACGAGTCCCCAGGCGAGCGCGGTCGGCGCGTCGATCGTCTCGCCGGTCAGCACCAGGTTGCGGGCGCGGCCGGCGCCGACCAGCCGCGGCAGCAGCGCCGCCTCGACCACCGACGGGATGCCGATGCGCACCTCGGGCATGCCGAAATGCGAGTCCGGGCTGGCGACCCGCAGGTCGCAGGCGGCGGCGAGCTCCAGCCCGGCGCCGAGCGCGTAGCCCTCGATCCGCGCGATCGCCGGCACCGGCAGCCGGCGGCACGAATCGCAGCAGCGATGGACGAGGGTGATGAAGTCGCGCGCGCTGGCGCGGTCGAGCCCGGCCAGCTCGTCGATATCGGCGCCGCCGACAAAGGCGCGGCCGCCGGCGCCGGTCAGGATCGCGAGGCGCAAACCCGGTTCCGCCGCGAGCGCCGCCATCGCGGCGAGAAACTCGCCCATCAACGCGCGGTTGAGGCTGTTGAGGCGGCGCTCGTTGGCGATCGTGACACGCGCGATGAAACCGCCTTCGGGCCGCGTCACGCGCTCAACATCGACCGCCATTCTGGCCCCTCATCCCTCGCTCGTGCATACTAGGCCGCAGACCTATGAGGAGGCGAGCGTGTCGATCGTCGAGGACATCCGCGAAATCCGCGAAATTTACGGCGAGCCGTCGGAGCGGGTTATCAAGAAGCAGCTGCCCCGGCTCGAAAAGCATTCGCGCGCCTTTATCGCGATGTCGCCGTTTCTGGTGATGGCGACCTGCGACGCCGAGGGGCGCTGCGACGCCTCTCCGAAAGGCGACGGCCCCGGTTTCGTCACGGTCGTCGACGACCAGACGCTGCTGATCCCCGACCGGCTCGGCAACAACCGCGTCGACACGATCGGCAACATCCTGCAGCATCCGCAAGTCGGGCTTATTTTCTTGGTCCCCGGGATCCGCGAGACGCTGCGCGTCAACGGCCGGGCGCAGATCACGACCGACCCCGAGCTGCTCGCTTCGACCGAGGTCAATGGCAAGCTGCCGCGCAGCGGCATCCTGGTGACGGCGGACGAGGTTTATTTCCACTGCGGCAAGGCGCTGATCCGCTCCGACCTGTGGAACCCGGAAAAGCACGTGGCGCGTACAGCCTTCCCGTCGCTCGGAATCGTGATCGCCGACCAGATCGGCCAACGGGTCGAGCCCAAGGAAGCCGAGCGGGTGTTGGAGGAAAATTACCGCACACGCCTCTATTAGCTCGTCATGGCGGCGCATAACGCCGACATAATCGTCATCGGAGCCGGGATGGCGGGCGCCGCGGCGGCGGCGCACCTCGCCGCGCGCGGCTCGGTCGTGCTGCTGGAGCGCGAGGCGCAGCCGGGATACCACAGCACCGGGCGGTCGGCGGCGCTGTTCACCGAGACCTACGGCAATCTGACGATCCGCAACCTGACAAAGGCGAGCCGCGCCTTTTATCTCGACCGCGCGGACGGGTTCGCCGAGCATCCGATCCTGACCCCGCGCGGCGCGATGCTCTACGCCCCGCCGGAGCAGATGACCGCGCTCAAGGGCGCTTGGGCGGAGATGTCGCCGCTCGACCCGACGATACGCTGGCTCGGCGGCGGCGCGGCGCGCGATCTGGTGCCGGCGCTGCGGCCCGAGCGGGTCGAGGCGGCGATCCTCGAACCGGACGCGATGGATATCGACGTCCACAACCTGCACCAGGGCTATCTGCGGCTGTTCCGCCGCCGCGGCGGGCGCATCGAGACCGATGCCGAGGTGGTGGCGCTGGCGCGGCGCGGCGGCGTGTGGGAGGCGGCGACCGGGGCGGGGAGCTTTGCGGCGCCGGTCGTGGTCAACGCGGCGGGGGCTTGGGCGGATGCGGTGGCCGGGATGGCGGGGCTGCCGCCCGTGGGCCTGCAGCCGAAGCGGCGGACGGCGCTGATCGTCGCGGCGCCCGCCGAGTTCGACACGCGGGGCTGGCCGATGGTGATCGACGCCGAGGAGACCGGATATTTCAAGCCCGATGCCGGCAAGCTTTTGGTCTCGCCGGCCGACGAGACGCCGGTCGAGCCGCAGGACATCCAGCCCGAGGAGATCGATGTCGCGGTCGCGGTCGACCGGCTGATGCGGGCGACGACGATCACGGTCGGGCGGGTCGAGCGGAAATGGGCGGGACTGCGCAGCTTTGTGCCCGACCACACGCCGGTCAACGGGTTCGACCTCCTCGCCGACGGGTTTTTCTGGCTCGCCGGCCAGGGCGGGTACGGCATCATGACCGCCGAGGGCATGGCCCAGACCGCGGCCGCGCTGATCGCCGGCGGGAAGCTGCCGGCCGGGATCGAGGCGGCGAGCCTTGAGCCAGGGAGGTTCCGATGACTGCGACCGAGCAGGCCGCCAAGGCCGAGGCGTTCCGCGCGCTGCATCACGGGGCGCGGGCGCTGGTGATGGCGAATGCCTGGGACGCCATGACCGCGCGACTCTTCGAGGCCGAGGGCTTTCCGGCGGTGGCGACGACGAGCGGCGGGGTCGCCGGCGCGCTCGGCTTTCGCGACGGCGAGGGCGCGCCGTGGGACGAGGTCGTCGGCCAGACCGCGCGCATTGCCCGCGCCGTCGCGGTGCCGGTGACCGCCGATATAGAGGGCGGGTTTGGCGCCACGCCCGAAGAAGTCGGCCGCCACATCGGCGAGATCGTCGCCGCCGGCGCGGTCGGGGTGAACCTCGAGGACAGCATCCCGGGCCAGGGCGGGATGCGGTCGACGGAGGATGCCGCAGCGCGCGTCGGCGCCGCCCGCGCGGCTGCCGCGGCCGCCGGCGTCCCGATCGTCATCAATGCGCGGGTCGATCTCTTCATCCGCCATGTCGGCGAAGGCGAGGCGCAGCTCGCGGCGGCGGTCGAGCGCGGCAAGGCCTATCTCGCGGCCGGCGCGGACAGCATCTATCCGATCGGGCTGCGCGACGAGCCGACGATCAAGCGGCTGGTCGAGGCGCTCGGGTGCCCGATCAATATCAACGTCCGCGCTGGGCATCCGACCGTCGCGGAGCTGGAGGCGCTCGGCGTCCGCCGGATCACCACCGCGACCAGCCTCGCCCATCTGGCGCTCGGCGCGGTGCGCGAGAGCATCCGCGACATCCGCGCGCATGGCCGGTTCGACACGATCGATCCGAAAATGCCGGGACCCGAGATGCAGGGGCTGTGGAAGAAATAGATGGCACGGGTGCGCGACATCGCGGCGGGCGAGCTGCCCGCCGATCTCGCCGAGATCTACCGGGAATTCGCCGGGTACGGTCCGTTCGCCAACCAGGTCGCGGTGTTCGCGCATGTGCCGGCGGCGCTCAGGCACCTGATGCCGCTCTTGATGGAGCTGCGTGAGGCCAAGACCCTGCCGAAGCGCGCTCTGGAGCTGGCGATCGTCACCGTCTCGCAGCTTAACGCCTGCCATTACTGCGTCGCGCACCACACGCCGTTTCTCGCGGTCGAGGGCGTGTCGGCCGAGGGCGCGGCGCGGCTTCTCGACTGGCGCGACCATCCCGAGCTCGGCCCGGCCGACCGGCTCGTCGTCGAATATGCGATCGCCGCGTGGGAGAGCCCGAACCGCATTCCGGAGGCGCTGTTTGGCCGGCTGCGCGCGGTGTTCAGCGAGGCGCAAATCGTCGAATTGACCTTGCGCATTACGCTTTGCGGATTTTTCAATAAATTCAACGATGCTCTCGGCATCGAGGACGAGACGGGCTCCGCCGCCGCGGAGTAGGGGGAGTAGGGGGGACTGATGGCGCAAACGGTCGCGCAAACCGCCGAGGGGAAGCGCCTCGACGATTGCCGAATGGGGGCCGCGTGGCGGCTGTGGGGTCCGTATGTCAGCGACCGGCAGTGGGGCACGGTGCGCGAGGATTACAGTCCGGGCGGCACCGCCTGGGACTATTTCCCGCACGACCACGCGCGCAGCCGCGCCTATCGCTGGGGCGAGGACGGACTCGCCGGCTGGGCCGAGCGTCACCTGCATCTATGCCTCGCGCTGGCGCTGTGGAATGGCAACGACCCGATCCTCAAGGAGCGCCTCTTTGGCCTGACCAATGAGCAAGGCAACCACGGCGAGGACGTGAAGGAGCTTTACTACTACCTCGACGGGCTGCCGACCCACAGCTACATGCGGATGCTCTACAAGTACCCGCAGACGGCGTTTCCCTACGCGCGGCTGGTCGAGGAAAACCGCCGCCGCACCCAGGCCGACCGGGAATTCGAGCTGATCGACACCGGCGTGTTCGACCAGGACCGTTATTTCGACGTGACGGTCGAATACGCCAAGGCCGACACCGACGACACGTTGATGTTGGTGACGGTCGAGAACCGCGGTGACACTGCGGCGCCGATCCATGTGATCCCGCAGCTTTGGGCGCGCAACGTCTGGTCGTGGGAAAACGGTGCGCCAAAGCCGCTGATCGCCGGGCACGGCAAGAACGCGGTCGGCGTGACCCATCCGATGCTGCGCGACATGCGGCTCGTCTGCGACGGCGAGCCCGAGCTGCTGTTCTGCGAGAACGAGACCAACCCGCGCCGCTTTTACGGTTCGGACGCACCCGGCTATTTCAAGGACGGGATCAACGACTACATCGTCGGCGGCGTGAAGGACGCGGTGAACCCGGCGCGGTCCGGGACCAAGGTCGGCGCGCACTACCACGCGACGATCCCGCCCGGCGGCAAGGCGCAATACCGCCTGCGCCTGTCGCTCGAGGGGAGCGGACTCGGCGATTTCGACGCGATCTTCGCCAAGCGCCGGGCCGAGGCCGACGAGTTTTACGCCGCGGTCCAGGCCGGCATCGCCGATGCCGACGCGCGGCGCGTCCAGCGTCAGGCCCTGGCCGGGATGCTGTGGTCCAAGCAGACCTACATCCTCGATGTCCGCACCTGGCTGCGCGGCGACCCGGCCCAGCCGGCGCCGCCGGAATCGCGGCTGCGCGGGCGCAATATCGACTGGGGTCACCTCTACAATTCCGACGTCATCTCGATGCCGGACAAGTGGGAGTATCCGTGGTACGCGGCCTGGGATCTCGCGTTCCACACGGTGACGCTGGCGCTGATCGATCCGGATTTCGCGAAGGACCAGCTCGTGCTGTTGACGCGCGAGTGGTACATGCACCCGAACGGGCAGCTGCCGGCGTATGAGTGGGCGTTTGGCGACGTCAACCCGCCGGTTCATGCCTGGGCGGCCTGGCGTGTCTACGAGATCGACCGGCGTCACCGCGGCGGCCACGGCGACCGCGCGTTTCTCGAACGCGTCTTTCACAAGCTGATGCTGAATTTCACCTGGTGGGTGAACCGCAAGGACGCCGACGGCAACAACATCTTTCAGGGCGGGTTTCTCGGCCTCGACAATATCGGCATCTTCGACCGCAGCGCGACGCTGCCGACCGGCGGCCACATCAACCAGTCCGACGGCACCGCCTGGATGGCGATGTACACGCTCAACCTGATGCGGATCGCGCTCGAACTGGCGGTGCGCGACCACGTCTACGAAGACATCGCCACCAAGTTTTTCGAGCACTTCCTCCTCATCGCCGAGGCGATGACCAATATCGGCAACAACAATATCGGGCTATGGGACGAGGGCGACGAGTTCTACTACGACGTGCTCGAAATGCCCGACGGCAACGACGTGCCGATGCGGGTGCGCTCGATGGTCGGGCTGATCCCGCTCTTCGCGGTCGAGGTGCTCGACGGCGCGGTGGTCGCGCGGCTGCCGACATTTTCGGCGAGGCTGCACTGGTTCCTCAGCCACCGGCCGGAGCTGGCGCGGCTGGTGTCGCGCTGGATGGAGCGCAGCGAGGACGAGCGCCACCTCCTGTCGCTGCTGCGCGGCCATCGGATGAAATGCCTGTTGCGGCGGATGCTCGACGAGACCGAATTCCTGTCGGATTACGGCATCCGCTCGATCTCGAAATACCACGAGGCGCACCCGTTCGTGTTCGAGCATTCCGGGTCGCGGTTCAGCATCAACTATGCGCCCGGGGAATCGACGAGCCAGACCTTTGGCGGGAACTCGAACTGGCGCGGGCCGATCTGGTTTCCGGTGAATTTTCTGTTGATCGAGTCGCTGCGGCGCTTCCACAGCTATTACGGCGACGAATTCCAGGTCGAGTGCCCGGTCGGCTCGGGCGAGTTGATGACCCTCTCCGAAGTCGCCGACGAGATCACCCGGCGCCTCACTCGCATCTTCCTGGCCGACAAGGATGGCCACCGCCCGGTCTTTGGCGGCGATGCGCGGTTCGACAAGCCCGAGTTCCGCGATAACATCCTGTTCTACGAGTATTTCCACGGCGATAGCGGGCGCGGGCTCGGCGCGGCGCACCAGACCGGATGGACCGGGCTGATCGCGCTGCTCCTGACCCCGCTGCGCGCGACCGCGAGCGACCCCGAAGCCGCCTTTGCCGAAGACCGTGCCGACGCGGCGCAGTAAGCGGTCGGAGCCGCCGCCGCTCGCGCCGATCCGCCTCGGCCCCGAGATCGCCAACGATCTCGCGGCGGCGGAGCGGCGCGAATGGTGGCTCGCCAACGGCCGCGGCGGGTATGCCGGCGGCACCGTCGCCGGGACCCTGACGCGGCGCTATCACGGGCTGCTGATCGCACCGATCGACCCGCCGCTCGGCCACATGCTGGTGCTGGCCAAGGCCGATGCGACCGCGACGGTCGGCGGCGCCTCCTATCCGCTCTTCACCAACCGCTGGGGAAGCGGCGCGATCGCTCCCGAGGGCTACCGCCTGATCGAGGATTTCACGCTCGACGGGACGATCCCGGTCTGGCGGTTCCGCTGCGGCGAGACTGTCGTCGAGCAGCGCATCTGGATGGAGCCGGGCGCCGACACGGTCTATGTCGCGTGGCGCTGCGACGGCGCGGCGACACTGTCGGTGTGCCTGCTCGCCAACGGGCGCGACCATCACGGCGACACCTGGCCCGACGGGTTCCGCCCCGATATCGCGACCGACGGAACGACGCTGATGGTGACCGCGCCGGGGCGGTTCGCCCTGACCGTCGCCGTCGCGGGCGGGACGGCGGAGGCGCGGCGCGACTGGTACTGGGATTTCGCCCTGCCGGTCGAGCGCGAGCGCGGGCTTGGCGACCGCGACGCGCACCTCCATGTCGGCGATTTGTCCCTGGTGCTGGAGCCGGGGAAGTGGGCCGGGTTCGCCGCCGGGGTCGGCGACGTCTCGGCCGATCTCGATGCCGCCCTTCGGCGCCGGATTGCCTGGGACCGTGTCGTCGTCGCGCGGGCGGCCGCCGCCGAGCCGGCTTTCGCGAAGGCCCCCGACTGGGTGACCCGGCTGATCCTGGCGACCGATGCGTTTCTCGTCGCCCGCCCGATCGCCGGCGCGCCGGAAGGCAAGTCGGTGATCGCCGGCTATCCGTGGTTCGGCGATTGGGGCCGGGACACGATGATCTCGCTGCCCGGGCTGTGCCTCGCGACCGGCCGGGCCGAGGACGCGCGCACGATTCTCGAAACCTTCGCCCGCTTCGTCGATGGCGGGATGCTGCCCAATGTCTTCCCCGAGGGCGCCGCCGACCGGCCCGACTACAACACCGCGGACGCGACGCTGTGGTATGTCGAGGCGTGGCGCGCCTATGTCGCGGCGACCGGCGACGAGGCGGCGCTGCGCGCGGTGTTTCCGACCCTCGCCGGGATTGTCGCGGCGCATCGACAGGGCACGCGCTACGGCATCGGCGTCGACCCGGCGGACGGGCTGCTGCGGGCGGGCGAGCCGGGGGTGCAGCTCACCTGGATGGACGCGCGGGTCGGCGACTGGGTCGTGACCCCGCGGATCGGCAAGCCGGTCGAGATCAACGCGCTCTGGTACAACGCGCTCGCCGCGATGGCGGAGCTGGCGGAGCGGATCGGCGGAAGCCCGGCGCCCTACCGCGAGGCGGCGGAGAAGGCAAGGGCCGGGTTCGGGCGTTTCGTCATGCCGGACGGGCAGGGGCTTTACGACGTGCTCGACGGGCCGAACGGCCATGACGCGAGCCTGCGGCCGAACCAGATTTTCGCGGTCAGCTTGCCGGCGAGCCCGCTCGACGCGGCGACCCAGCGCGCGGTGCTGGAGCGGTGCGAGGGGCCGCTCGTCACCGCGCTCGGCCTCCGCTCGCTGGCGCCGGGATCGGCGGCCTATTGCCCGGCCTGTCGCGGCGGCGTCCCGGAGCGCGACGGCGCCTATCACCAGGGCACGGTGTGGGCCTGGCTGCTCGGCGCCTGGGCGCTGGCGCATTTCCGCGTCCACGGCAACGCCAAGGCGGCGCAGGCGACGCTCGCCGGCATCGCCGCCCATCTCGCCGATGCCGGGCTCGGCTCGGTCAGCGAGATCTTCGACGGCGACGCACCCTTTACCCCGCGCGGCTGCCCGGCGCAGGCCTGGTCTGTCGCCTGCGTCCTCGACGCGTGGCGGGTTCTCGCTACTGCGCCGTCAGCCCCCCGTCGACCACCAGCCCCGCGCCGGTCATAAACCCGGCATCGTCCGACGCCAGGAACACGATCCCCTTGGCGATGTCGTTGGGCACGCCGAGCCTTCCGATCGGGTGGGTCCTGAGCGCGGCCTGGCGCGCGGCCTCGACATCGTTCGAGCCCTGGGCGCGGGCGCGGGCGGTGAAGGTCTGTTCGCCCATATCGGTCTGGATCACGCCGGGGTGGATCGAGTTGCAGCGGATCTTGTAGCCCTTGCGCGAGAACTCGAGCGCCGAGGATTTGGTAAACAGCGTCACCCCGCCCTTGGTCATCGAATAAAGCGGGTCGAGCTGCGAGCCGACGAGGCCGGCGACCGAGGCGAGATTGACGATGGCGCTGCCGTGCGGGCTCGCCGCGCCGCGCTCCTTGAGCGCCGGGATCGCCAGCTTGGTGCCGAGGAAGACGCCGGTCAGGTTGATGCTGGCGAGGCGGGTCCATTCCTCGATCGTCGCCTCCTCGATCCCCTTGCCGAGAAACATCCCGGCATTGTTGACGAGGATGTCGAGCCCGCCCCATTGCGCGACCGTCGCGGCGATCGCGTCGCGCCAGGAGGCGTCGCTGGTCACGTCGAGATGGTGATAGAGCGCGGCGTCGCCGAGGCCGCGCGCGGTCTCGCGGCCGCGCTCGTCGAGAATGTCGCCGATCGCGACCCTGGCGCCGGCCTCGGCCATGAGCC
>DASUIE010000316.1:0-11994 GCA_036273175.1 Allostellaceae bacterium | reverse complement strand
TGCCGGGTTTCCTGCTGGCCAAGCGGGCGGCTGAAATCTTCGAGGACGACCCGTCGGTCGAAGGGCTGGTGCTGTTGAAGCACGGCATCTTCACCTTCGGCGAAACGGCGCGCGAGGCCTACGAGCGGATGATCGCGGCCGTCAACGAAGCCGAGGAACGGCTGGCCGGCGCGCGCGGGAAGGTGTTCGCGGCCGCGACCCTGCCCAACGCGATCGCCGCCGCGGCCGAGGTCGCGCCGATCCTGCGCGGCGCCTGCGCCTTGCCGGGTCCCAAGCCCTTTATCCTCGATTTCCGCACCGGCCCGGCAATTCTCGATTTCGTCAACGGCGCCGAGCTGCCGCGCTACGGCACGGCCGGCGTCGCCACCCCCGACCATACGATCCGCACCAAGAACTATCCGCTGATCGTCCCCGCGCCGGCGGCTGGCGGGCTCGACCGGTTCGCCGGAGCCGCGCGCGAGCGCGTTTCCGAATTCGTCGCCGAGTACCACGCCTATTTCGCCCGCAACAACGCGCGGTCGGCGGTCAAGAAGCGCGAGCTCGACCCGATGCCGCGTGTCGTGCTGGTGCCGGGGCTCGGGCTGTTCGGGCTTGGGCGTAGCGCGCGGGACGCCGCGGTTGCGGCCGATCTCGCCGAGAGCTGGATCGCCACCGCTTCCGACGCCGAAGCGGTCGGCGCCTTCGAGTCGCTGACCGAGGCCGAGTTGTTCGAGATGGAGTACTGGTCGCTCGAACAGGCCAAGCTCGGCGCGGCCGCGGAGAAGCCGCTCGCCGGGCGGGTCGCGGCGGTCACCGGCGGGGCCGGCACGATCGGCCTCGCGACGGCGCGGGCGATGCGCGGCGCCGGCGCCGAGATCGTGCTGATCGACCGTGACGGCGCGGTCGCCGAGGCGGCGAAAAAGCTCGGCGGGATCGGCATCGCGTGCGACGTCACCGACAAAGCGGCGGTCGGCGCCGCGTTCGACCGCATCGTCGAGCGCTTCGGTGGCGTGGACGTGGTCGTCTCGAATGCCGGCGCCGCCTGGCAGGGCCGGATCGGCGAGGTCGACGAGGCGGTGCTGCGCGGCAGCTTCGAGCTCAATTTCTTCGCCCATCAATGGGTCGCGCAGGCGGCCGTGCGGGTCATGCAGGCGCAGGGCATCGGCGGCGCGCTGCTGTTCAACACCTCGAAGCAGGCGATCAACCCCGGCGCGGATTTCGGCCCCTACGGCCTGCCCAAGGCGGCGACGCTCGCGCTGATGCGGCAATACGCGCTCGAATACGGTGCGCTCGGCATCCGCGCCAACGCGGTCAACGCCGACCGCATCCGCGGCGGGTTGCTGACCCCCGAGATGATCGCCTCCCGCGCCAAGGCGCGCGGGGTCAGCCAGGCCGACTATATGGGCGGCAACCTGCTCGGCCGCGAGGTCACCGCCGAGGATGTCGCCGAGGCGTTTCTGTCCTTGGCCCTGGCGCCGAGCACGACGGCGGCGATCGTCACGGTCGATGGCGGCAACATCTCGGCGGCGGTCCGCTAAAGCCCGACCTTCTTGAGGAAATCCAGCGCCGCCTCGGCGCAGGCCTCCGGCTTTTCGAGCTGCAAGAGATGGCTCGTGTCCGGGATCGCGGCGTAGTCGAGCCCGCCGAACGCGGCGAGCGCCTGGTTCGACAGGGCGGTCGGCGATGGCCGCTCGCGCGCCGGGTCGGCGCCGATCAGCCTGACTGGGCCGGCGAAATCGGCGCGGCGCGGCCACAGCTGCAGCGGCGCCCCCTGCTCGTACATCGACGCTTCGAACGCGCGCGGGCAGCAGAGCCGTCCGTCGCGCAGCACCGCTCGCGCCATCAGCTCCCGCGTCTCCGCCCCCCACTCGCGGCCGGAGTGGGTTTCGGCATATTCGGCGGCGAGTTCGTCCGGGTCGGCGAAGGTGTCGCGGCGGCTGTCCGCCCAGCGTGTCAGCCGGGATAAATAGGCGAGCATCGGCGCTCGCGCCGGCCCGTCCGGCGGCATGTTGGGCGGGTCGAAGGCGATTAGCGCATCCAGCCGCCAGCCGAGATCGAGCGCGGCGATCATCGCCGCTTGCGCCGACATCGAGTGGAACAGGCCCGCGCTGGGCTTGGCGCCGAACTCCGCCGCGACCGCCTGGATCACCGTGTCGACATCGCCGGCCATGTGCGGGTAGTCGTGCTGCCCGGTT
Organism: Allostellaceae bacterium; assembly: GCA_036273175.1. Lineage (GTDB taxonomy): Bacteria > Pseudomonadota > Alphaproteobacteria > ATCC43930 > CGMCC-115725 > DATARH01. The sequence continues at coordinate 9,820 of DASUIE010000316.1, read as the reverse complement.
TCGCCGAGGGCGTTGTGCCCGTGGTTGCGCATGTCGAAGACGACGGCCTCGTATTCGCCGAGAAACCGCCGCCAGAAATCGAGATACCCGTCCGCGGCAAAGCCGTTGCCATGGCTGATGAAGAGGCGCACCGGCCGCGCCTCGCCATGCAGCCGCACGCGGACCGGAGGGCCGCCCGGACGGGGAACGTCGAGGGTCGCCCGCGGCTCGGGCAGGATCACCCGGCCCGGCCGGGATAGCTGACCGCCATGCCGGCGCGAACATCCTGCTGGATGCCGTACTGCGGGAACGGATAGCGCAGCCCGTTCTTCGACAGCGCCTCCATCCCGGCGATCGCCTTTTCGAGATGCTCGGGCGGCAGCGCCATCAGCATCTCGTCGTCGAGCACCCCGCCATAGCGGCGCTCGGCAAAGCACGGGATCGACAGGCTCGGCTCCCGCGTCTTCAGCGCCCGGCCCCAGCTATCGGCGCAGGCGCTTTCGCCGACGATGCCCCAGTCGAATTTCTTGTACCCGGCCCATTGCAGTCCGTTGATGAAGTACATCATCGCGCCGGGGGTGGCGTAAAACAGCGCGATGTCGGGCGGGTCGAGCCGGCCGCTCGCCAGCGGCGCCACCGCCATCGCCTCGTACTGCCCGTCGGCGACGCAGTTCATCGCCGCCTGATGCGCGGTCGCGTCTTCCTCGGACGAGTACCACACCCCGACCATGTGCTTGCCGCTTTTCCACTCGGGATCCTTGGCGTTGCCCAGCCCGATCACCGCGCGGCATTGCGCGCCGACGAGGTTGTCGGCGGTGATGCCGACGGTCCAGCCGAGCCGCGACGCCTGGCCGACGACCTGGTCGAAGGTGTGGATCGATTGCGGGCGGCGGATGCGGGGAATCGCCTCCATCTCCTCGCGCTTCTCGAACAGCTTCATCGCGAAGACGAACGAGCGCAGCTTCAGCAGCCGTTCGAGATCGGCGGTGATCTTGGCGTAATCGGTCATCTTTTCCTCCGGCGTTCCGGCCGCATTGTGTCAGCCGCCGCCCTGGTCGACCAGCGCGAGGCGCGGCACCACTGTTCCCGCCGGAAGGATCGTGCCCGGCGACAGGACAGCGTTGGCGCCGATCCGGCAGCGGTCGCCGATCAGCGCGCCGAACTTGAGCCGCCCGGTATCGGGCCGCTCGTTCCAATGGTTGGCGACGACCGCGCCGGCCTCCAGGTTCACGTCGGTGCCGAGGATCGAGTCGCCGACGAAATTGAAATGCGCGAGTGTGCTGCCGGCCCCGATCAGGCTCGCCTTGACCTCGACCCCGGGGCCGATCGTGACCCCGGCGGCAAGCGCGACGCCGCCGCGCAGGGTGGCATGCGCCGCGACAAAGCAGCCCGGGCCGATCAGCACCGGCGGCTTCAACACCGCGCCCGGCTCGACGACCGCGTCCGGGTGGACGAATGCGCTCGCGAGCTCGGGCAGCCGCGCGACAATCTCCCACGCGTCGAGCCCGCGCGGGACAAACGGAAAGGTCTCGTAGAACCCGGCGATCAACTGGTCGATCATCCCGCCAGCCCCTCGTAATACGCAGCCGGAAACCCGGCGCGATCCCGTGCCTCGCGGTTGAAGGGCGGCTTGATATGCCCGGTGAAATACCGCCGCACCCGGTCGTGAAACACCGCCGCCGGATCGCCGTCGCACAGCGCCGCAAACCACCGCGCCCCGGCCGCGACATGGCGAATCTCGTCGGCGTAGAGCCGGCGGAGGATCGCGGCGCTGTCGGCGTCGCCGGCGCGTTCCAGGCGGCGGATCATCTCCGGCGTCACGTCGAGGCCGCGCGCCTCCAGCACCAGCGGCACCACCGCGAGCCGCGCCAGAAGGTCGTGCGCGGTTGCCGCCGCCGATTCCCACAGCCCGTCATGCGCCGGCAGATCGCCGTAGGCGCCGCCCAGCGCCACAAGCCGGGCCTCCAATAGCGCGAAATGCTCGGCCTCTTCCGCCGCCACCGCGACCCAATCGTCGTAGAATTCGCGCGGCAGCCCGGGAAATCGCGCGACGATATCCCAGCCGAGGTCGATTGCGTTGAGCTCGATATGCGCCAGCGCGTGCAGCAGCGCGAGCTGCCCGCCGAGCGAGCCGAAATTGCGCCGCCGCGGCATCTCCCTCGGCGACAACAGCACCGGGCGCATGGGCCGGCCGGGCCGCGCCGGCGGGGTCGCGGCGCCGACCGCCATCCCGCCGGCTCGCCACCACGCGGCGAGGGCGCGGCTGAGCCGCACCTTCTCGGCCGGGTCGGCGGCGCCGAGGATCGCCGCCGCGCTGTCGCTGAGCGTCGCGGTCAGAGCGCCTTCGCCGCCTTCAGCACCTCGGCGACATGGCCCCCGACCTTCACCTTGTGCCAGATGCCGCGCAGGGTGCCGTCCTTGTCGATCAGGAAGGTGCTGCGGTCGATTCCCATGTATTTGCGGCCGTACATGCTTTTCTCGATCCAGGTCTCGTATTTTTCGCAGACCTCGCCGGTGCCGTCGGAGGCGAGCGTGAACGGGAGCTGGTACTTCGCCTTGAACTTGTCGTGCGAGGCCACCGAATCCTTCGACACGCCGATCACCACCGCGCCGGTGCCGCTGTAATCCGGAAGCGAGTCGCGAAACCCGCAGGCTTCGGCGGTGCAGCCCGAGGTGTCGTCCTTCGGGTAGAAATACAGGATCACCGGCTTGCCCTTGAGGCTCGCCAGCGAGACCGAGCCGCCGCCATCGGTCGGCATCGTGAAATCCGGGGCCTTGTCGCCGATCTTGAGGGTCATCGGGGCGCTTCTCCTGTCGCAGATTGTGCCGCGCGCCGAGCTGGGCGGGCGACCAGCCGATCATACCATTCGCGTCCGCGCGCGCAGGCCTGGGAGATTTCCGCGTCGAGCCGGGGGAAGTCAACCGCGCCGGCGCAGCGCGCCAGGGTCGCCGCATGCATTCCGGTCAGCGCCTTCGGGTCGGGCGGCCCGTCGAACAGCAGCGCCAGCAGCGCCTGTACATGGCGCAGCAGCCGCACGGCAACCCCCAGCTCCTGCACCGCGCGCGGCGGCAGGCTGGGCAGCGTCTCGATCGCCGCGGCGATGCCGCACGGCGCGATCTGCGGCGCATCGCGCAGGATCAGGTATTGCACGATGAACTCGATATCGACCAGTCCGCCGCGCCGGCTGCGCAAATCCCATGGCGACGGGCGCGGATGCTGCTCGGCGACGCGGCGGCGCATCGAAGCGACATCGGCGACCAGCGCCCGCCGGTCGCGCGGCCGCTGTAGGGCCCCGGCGATGGTATCGGCGACGGCGCCGAATATCTCCGCGTCGCCGGCGACCGGACGGGCGCGGGTCAGCGCCATATGCTCCCAGGTCCAGGCCTCGTCGCGCTGGTAATGCGCGAAGGCTTCGATGCTGGTCGCGATCGGCCCGCTCTCGCCCGAAGGGCGCAGCCGCATATCGACCTCGTAGAGGCGTCCCTCGGCGGTCGGGGCGGTGACCGCGCCGATCAGGCGCTGGCCAAGCCGACCGTAATAGGTCGACGGGGCAAGCGGGCGCGGCCCGTCGGACATTTCGGCGGCGTCCGGCACGTCGTAGACGAGGATCAGGTCGAGGTCGGAGGTGAGGCTCATCTCGCGGCTGCCCAGCCGCCCCATCGCGATCACCGCGAACCCGCCGCCGGCAATCCGCCCGTGCTGCCGGGCGAAATCGGCCTCGACCGCCGGTGTCAGCGCACCGAGCACGGTCTCGGCGATATCGGCGAGCACGGTGCCGGCGCGCTCGCCGCCGAGGTCGCGGCGGAGGAGCTGCACGCCGACCTGGAATTTCCGCTCATTGGCCCAGCGCCGGAGGATGTCGAGCGTCGCCTCGAAATCGCGCGTGCCCGCCAGCATCGCGGCAAGATCGGCGGCGAGCCCGGCGCGGTTCGGCAGCGGCTCGGCGAAGGCGGTGGTCAGCACCGCGTCGAGCAGGGCCGGGCGCTGTGCCAGCTCCTCGGCGAGGCGCGGCGCCTCCGCCATGACGTCGGCGACCAGCGTGAGCAAGCCCGGGTTCTGCTTGAACAGCGAGAAAAGCTGCACCCCGGCCGGCAGGCGCGACAGGAAGCGGTCGAACCGCGCGAGCGCCAAATCGGGGTCGCCCGTCGCGCCGATAATGCGCAACAGCTCGGGGATCAGCTCGGTCAATATCTCGCGGGCGCGCTCGCTGCGGGTCGCGCGCATCCGCCCGTGATGCCAGTCGCGCACCGTCGCCGCGACCGCGTGGGGGTCGGCAAAGCCGAGCCGGGTCAGCGTCGCCAGGGTTTCCGGGTCGTCGTCGGCGCCGGTGAAAACGAGATTGCCCGACGGGCCGGCGAGGCTCGGCGACTCTTCGAACAGATCGGCGTAATGCCGCTCGACCGACACCAGCGTTTCGCGCAGCGCCGCGGCGAAGGCATCGGCGCCGTCATAGCCGAGAAACGCGGCGAGGTGGGCGAGGCCGTCGCGGTCGGTCGGGATGCGGTGCGTCTGGGCGTCCTCGATCATCTGCAGCCGATGCTCGACCCGCCGGAGAAAGCGGTAATCGGCGGTCAGCGTTTCGGCCGCCCTCGCGTCGATTCGGCCGGCGGCGGCGAGGGCCGCCAGGGCCGGCACCGTTTCCCGCTGCCTGAGCTCGCGGATGCGGCCGCCCCAGATCAGCTGCTGCGTCTGGGCGAAGAACTCGACCTCGCGGATGCCCCCGCGGCCGAGCTTGATGTCGTGCCCCTCGATCGCGATTCGGCCGCCGCCGCGATGCGCGTCGATCTGGCGCTTGATCGAATGGATATCGGCGAGCGCCGCAAAATCGAGGCTTTTCCGCCAGATAAACGGCGTCAGGTCGGCGAGGAAGCGCTCGCCGGCGGGGATGTCGCCGACAACCGCGCGCGCCTTGATCATCGCCGCGCGCTCCCAGTTCTGGCCGACGCTTTCGTAATAGGCCATCGCCGCGGCGACCGACATCGCCAGCGGGGTCGAGCGCGGGTCGGGGCGGAGCCGCAGGTCGGTGCGAAACACATAGCCATCCCCGGTGCGCTCATCGACAATGCGCACCAGCTCGCGCGCCAGCCGGCTGAAAAGGCTCTGCGCGCCGTCGCGATTGACCAGTGGTGTCCGCGCCGGATCGAACAGAAGGATCAGGTCGATATCGCTCGAATAATTCAGCTCGCCGGCGCCGAGCTTGCCCATCGCGAGGATGAAGAAGCCGCAGCCGCGCTCGGGGTCGTCCGGGTCGGCGGGGGTCATGGCGCCGTCCCGCTCGGCCTCCGCCAACAGGTTGCGCAAGGCCGCCTTCAGCGCCGCCTCGGCGAATTGGCTCAGCGCCGCCATCTGCCGTTCGAGCGGCCAGGCGCCGGCCAGCTCGGCGACCGCGGCGAGCAGCGCCGTGCGCCGTTTGGCGACCCTCAGCCGGCGCATCAAATCCGCCCGATTTTCGCCTCGGTTGTAGGCGAGGGTGGTGGCGAGGATGTCGCCGAAGAGGGGGTCGGCACCGTGCTCGACCAGCCGCGTCAGGAATTGCCATTCGGCGACCGCGGCGCCGCTGAGAAACGGGCTGTTGCCAAAGATCGCCGCGAGCAGCGCGGCGCCAGCCGGTGTCGTGCTCCACCGGCGCGCGCCGGCGGCGGCCTCGCCGGCCTCGCCGAGGGCCTCGTCCCAGGCCGAAAGGCCGATGGCGAGGCGCTTCGGATCGGCGGGACGCGGCAGGGCGCCGCCATCGGGGGAGAGGTGCGATAGCAATCTCATCGCGCGGCACCGACCTTGACGCGCGGCCGGGTCCAGATCAAGCCCCGGTCCCGCGGCGCGGCCGTCGCGCGGCCCGGCATGTCGGCCGCCACGCACACCGCCTCCTGACTTGGGTCGCCTCCGTCGCCGCGATATTGATCCTTGTCGCCGCCGCCGGAATCTGGCGGCTGATGCAGGGGCCGGTCGCACTCGACTGGCTGCTGCCGACGGTCGAGGCCGGGTTCGCCCGCGCCGGCCTCGGGGTTGACGTGTCGATGTCGGGGGTGCGGCTCGGCATCGACGGCGCGACGAGGCAGCTCGATCTGCGGGTTGACGACGTCCACCTGTCGCTGCCCGGCGGCGAGCCGCTCGCGAGCTTCCCGGAGATGGTGACGAGCTTCAGCCTCGGCTCTCTGATCGAGGGGCGGCTGTCGCCGACCCGGCTGACGGTCGAGCGCCCTGTCGTCGCCCTGTCGCGCGACAAAACCGGGGCGGTCAGCTTTCGCATCGGCGATACCGGGCAAAAGGGCGGGCTCGGCCTCGCCGCGCTGCTGATCGGACCCGCCCGGCTGGACGGGCCGATGGGGCAGCTCACCCAAATCCGCATCCACGACGCCACCGTGATCGTCGATGACGAGCTCGTCGGGAAACGCTGGCAGGCGGGCCATCTCGACGCCGCGATCGCCCGCGACGGCGACGGCAGCGCCGGCGATCTTTCGGTCGCCGTGACGATCGGCGGCGACACGACGGAGGTCCAGGCCAATTACCGCTACGCGGCGGCGCGGCAAAAGCTCGATCTCGGGGTTTCCGCGGACAAGGTGCATCCCGACGCGCTGGCGCCGCTCCTGCCTCTGCTCGCGCCGCTCGAGGCCGTGCACATTCCGGTCTCCGGAACCGTGCAGACCCAATACAGTTTCGACGAGCACAAATTCGAGGGGATGCGCGCCGATCTCGCCTTGGCCGGCGGCCGGATCGACAGCGCGCAATTTTCCGGCGGCCACCTCGCCATCCAAGGCGGCGAGCTGCAAGCCGTCTATGCCCCGGAGACGCAGAGCGTCAGGCTCGACAAGCTGCGCCTCGATCTCGGCGGCGGCGCCGAGCTGGCGATCGACGGGCACCTCGGCGGGGTCACGCGCGGGTTTGTCGCGGCTGGCGGCGCCAAGCCGGCGATCCTGCCCGGCCATCTCGATGTGAGCTTGACCCATCTGCCGATCGAGCGCGCGGACGCCGTATGGCCTCGCGCGCTCAGCCCCGGCGGACGGCGTTGGGCGATCGAGAACGTGCATGACGGGATGCTCGACGAAGCGAGCGCCCGGATCGATTTCAAGCTCGATACGGGCAATCGCGCCGCCGATCTTGGCGCGGTGAGCGGCAGATTGCGTTACCGCGGTGTCTCGGTGACCTACCTAGGCGGGCTGCCGCCGATCCGAGGTCTGGCCGGCACCGCCACGATCGGCGGCACGGAGGTCGATTTCGCCCCCCAGGCGGGCGGGGTGGAGGGGTTGAGGCTGGCGGGCGGCACGGTCAGGGTCTACGACCTCGATACCCACGACGAAAAGGCGTCGGTCGACCTGGCGGTCGCCGGGCCGTTGCGCGACGCGCTCGAGATCATCGACGCAAAGCCGCTGCGCTATGCCCATGCCGCCGGCATCGATCCGGCCGGCATCGGCGGCAAGGCCGAGGCGCAGCTTCATTTCAAATTCCCGCTAATCGACGCGCTCAAGCTCGACGATATCGATTACGGCGCCAAGGCGAGCCTCACCGGCGCGTCGATCGCCAAGGTCGCGCTCGGCCGCAATCTCAGCGACGGCGATCTCGCGGTCGGGCTTAGCCGCGCCGGCGTGCAGATCAAGGGCGAGGCGCGTTTCGACGGCATCCCGGCGACGGTCGCGGGAGACCTGGTTTTCCATCCCAAGCCGAAGGCGCCGCACGCCGTGTACCAGGTCGGACTCATCCTCGACGATGCTGCGCGCCGCCGGCTCGACGAGGATCTGTCGGCGGATCGGCTGAGCGGCCCGGTCGGGGTGGAACTGACCTATTCGGTGCGCGAAGGGGGCTACGCGACCGCCGATCTGACGGCCGACCTGCGCGGCGCTCGCCTCTCGGTCGCCGAGGCGGGCTGGGAGAAGCCGCCCGGCCAGCCGGGTACCGCGCGCATCGATTTCAACCTCGACCACGATTCGGTGACGGGTCCGATCAAGCTCGCCGTCGCGGCGCGCGGTCTCGACGGGCATTTCGCGATCGGCTTGTCGCCAAGCCGCGACCGCACCGAGCGGATCGAGATCAACCGGCTGATCGTCGGCCCGGACGATTTCGCCGGCTCGGTCACCCGCCGCGGCGCGGGCTGGCATGCCGAGCTCACAGGCCGCCGCTTCGACCTGCATCCGCTGCTGAAGCATGTCCTAGCCCGCGACAAGGGACCGCCGCCGGCGCCGCTCTCGATCGTCGCGCGGCTCGACCGCGTGTCGGTGGGGCCAGGCCGGGCGGCGCAGGCTGTCGTCGCCCAGCTGAACCGCGCCAACGGCGCCTGGCAGACGATCCGGGTCGACGCAGCCTTTGCCAACAACAAGCACCTCGCTTTCCGGCTCGGCGGCGAGGCCGGGCCGCACCGGGTTAGCATCGCTTCCGACGATCTCGGTTCGGCCCTGCGCCTCTTCGACGTCGTCGACAACGTCGTCGGCGGCAAGATGCTGGTCACCGGCCAGCTCGCTGAAGGCGAGGGCCGGCCGGCCCTGCGCGCCCAGATCGTCGGCTCGGATTACAGCGTCGTGCGTGCGCCGGTGTTTACCCGCATCCTGTCGCTCGGCTCGTTCACCGGCATGTCGAGCGCGGTGTCGGGTTCGGGCATCCCGTTCGCCAGCCTGCGCGGCAGCTTCACCTACAGCGATGAAGGGGTCGTGCTCGACAAGCTGCTCGCTTCCGGCGAGTCGCTCGGCCTCACCGCGAGCGGATCGGTCGATCTCGTCCATGACAGGTTGGACCTGACCGGGACGATCGCGCCGGCCCATGCGATCAACTCGGCGCTCGGCAAGGTGCCGGTGATCGGCTCGCTGCTGATGGGCGGCGAGGGGCAGAGCCTCTTTGCCGCCAATTACGAGCTCTCCGGCTCGACCGACGATCCGTCGGTCTCGGTCAACCCGCTCAGCGCGATCGCACCGGGCTTTTTGCGCCGCCTCTTCGTCGTGCCGAATTTCGACGGCGGCGAGATGCCGCCGCAGCCGAAGCCTTAGCTATTCCGGCCGCACCAGCGCGTGGCGCTTGCGGCCGGCGCTCAGCTTGACCGCGCCGGCGCCGGTGAGGTCCGCGAGCGAGACCGCTTGCGTCTCGGCGGCGACGACGGCGTCGTTGACCCGCGCCCCGCCGCCGCGGATCAGCCGCCTCGCCTCGCCATTCGACGCGGCGAGCCCCGAGCGCACGAGCAGCTCGAAAACCGGCACCCCCTGTTCGAGCCGATCGCGCGGCACCGCCACCTGCGGCAGCGACTCGCCGGCATCCCCTTCCTCAAACACGGCGCGGGCGGTTTCCGCCGCCGCGTCCGCCGCCGCGCGCCCGTGGGCGAGGGCGGTCGCCTCGGTCGCGAGGATTTTCTTCGCATCGTTGATCTCGCTGTCGCGGAGCTTTTCGAGCCTCGCGATCTCCGGCATCGGCAGCTCGGTATAGAGGCGCAGAAACCGGCCGACATCCTCGTCCTCGGCGTTGCGCCAGTATTGCCAGTAATCGTAGGCGGATAGCCGCTCGGCGTTGAGCCACACCGCGCCGCCGACGCTCTTGCCCATCTTGACGCCCGATGCGGTCGCCATCAGCGGCGTCGTCAGCCCAAACAGCGTCTTGCCGGCGACCCGCCGCCCCAGCTCGACCCCGGCGACGATGTTGCCCCACTGATCCGAGCCGCCCATCTGCGCCTCGCAACCGAAGCGCTTGGAGAGCTCGACGAAGTCATAGGCTTGCAGGATCGTGTAGTTGAATTCGAGGAACGACAGCGGCTGCTCGCGGTCGAGCCTGAGGCGAACGCTGTCCTGGGTCAGCATGCGGTTGACCGAGAAATGCCGGCCGATATCGCGCAAGAGCGGGATGTAGCGCAGCTCGTCGAGCCACTCGGCA
>DASUIE010000315.1:0-11126 GCA_036273175.1 Allostellaceae bacterium | reverse complement strand
ACGATTGCGACGGCGCATGTCGAGTATCAGACGACGAACCGGCATTACGCGCATGTCGATTGCCCGGGCCACGCGGATTACGTGAAGAACATGATCACGGGCGCGGCGCAGATGGATGGGGCGATCCTGGTGGTATCGGCGGCGGACGGTCCGATGCCGCAGACGCGCGAGCACATCCTGTTGGCGCGGCAGGTGGGTGTGCCATCGCTGGTCGTCTATATGAACAAGGTCGACATGGTGGACGACCCGGAGCTCTTGGAGCTGGTTGAGCTTGAGGTTCGGGAGCTGTTGTCGAGCTACGACTTTCCGGGGGACGACATCCCGGTCATTCAGGGTTCGGCGTTGTGCGCGCTTGACGGGCGCGAGGAGGCGGTGGGGCGGGACTCGATCCTGAAGCTGATGGAGGCGGTGGACAGCTACATCCCGCAGCCGGAGCGGGCGAAGGACCGGCCGTTCCTGATGCCGATCGAGGATGTGTTTACGATCTCGGGCCGGGGCACGGTGGTGACGGGGCGGATCGAGCGGGGGATCGTCAAGGTCGGGGACGAGGTCGAGATCGTGGGTCTGCGGCCGACGGCGAAGACGATCGCGACGGGCGTGGAGATGTTCCGGAAGCTCTTGGACCAGGGCGAGGCGGGGGACAATGTGGGCGTCCTCTTGCGCGGGACCAAGCGCGAGGAGGTGGAGCGGGGTCAGGTCCTGGCGAAGCCGGGGACGATCACGCCGCACACGGTCTTTATGGCCGAGGCCTATGTGCTGACCAAGGAAGAGGGCGGGCGGCACACGCCGTTTTTTGGCAATTACCGGCCGCAGTTTTATTTCCGGACGACGGATGTGACGGGGACGGTGAAGCTGCCCGAGGGCACCGAGATGGTGATGCCGGGGGACAATGTGACGATGGAGGTGGAGCTGCTGGTGCCGATCGCGATGGACGAGGGCCTCCGCTTCGCGATCCGCGAGGGCGGCCGCACCGTCGGCGCCGGCGTCGTCGCCAAGATCATAAAGTGACGTCCGCTGCAGCGGACGTTATCCCCGGGCTTGACCCCGGGATTCACGGAGAACGCGTATAGGAGTGTAGCTCAACTGGTAGAGCACCGGTCTCCAAAACCGGGGGTTGGGGGTTCGAGCCCCTCCACTCCTGCCACGGCCCGAACAGACATGAGAGCATGAAGATCAACGCCGCAGAATTCTTCCAACAGGTCCGCCAGGAGGCGTCGCGCGTCACCTGGCCCACCCGCAAGGAGACCATGGTGACCACCGCCATGGTGTTTCTGATGGTGTTTATCGCCGCCGGGTTCTTTTTCGTGGTCGATCAGATATTGTCCTACGGGGTCCGCCTCGTATTCGGGCTCGGGCAGTAGGGTACGGAGCCGATGGCGAGCCGCTGGTATGTGATTCACGTCTACTCGGGCTTCGAGAAGAAGGTCGCGCTGGCGATCCGCGAGCAGGCCGACCAGAAGGGCCTCGGCGAGCGTATCGACCAGATCCTGGTGCCGACCGAGGAAGTCATCGAGGTCAAGCGCGGCGCCAAGGTCAGCGGCGAGCGCAAATTCTTTCCCGGCTACGTTTTGATCCGCATGGATCTCGACGACGAGACCTGGCACCTCGTCAAGAACACGGCGAAGGTGACCGGTTTTCTCGGCGGCCGCGGCCGGCCGTCGCCGATCACCGAGGGCGAGGCCGCCCGCATCATGCGTCAGGTCCAGGAGGGGATCGAGCGGCCCAAACCCTCGATCACCTACGAGATTGGCGAGCAGGTCCGCGTCTGCGACGGGCCGTTTACCTCGTTCAACGGCGTTGTCGAGGAGGTTGACGAGGAGAAGTCGCGGATCAAGGTCGCCGTCTCGATCTTCGGCCGCGCCACCCCGGTCGATCTCGAATACACCCAGGTTGAGAAGGTCTAGGGCGCCCGCGCACCCCCGCGCCGCGCCCGTCTAGGATAAGCCATGGCCAAGAAAATCGTCGGTTTGATCAAGCTCCAGGTGCCGGCCGGCAAGGCCAATCCGTCGCCGCCAATCGGCCCGGCGCTGGGTCAGCGCGGGCTCAACATCATGGAGTTCTGCAAGTCGTTCAACGCCGCGACGCAGAACCTGGAGCCGGGCATCCCGATCCCGGTGGTTATCACGGCCTATGGCGACCGCAGCTTTACCTTCGTGACCAAGACCCCGCCGGCGAGCTATCTGCTGAAAAAGGCGGCCGGGGTCGCCAAGGGATCGCAGACCGTCGGAAAGGTGTCGAGCATCGGGCGGGTCACGATGGACCAGGTTCGTGCGATCGCGCAGGAAAAGATGGTGGACCTCAACGCCAACGACCTCGACGCCGCCTGCCGCATGGTGATCGGCTCGGCGCGGTCGATGGGCCTCGACGTGGTGGGAGAATAGGATGGCCAAGCAGGGCAAGCGCCTCAACAAGGCTTATGAGGGCGTCGATACCGACGCGCAGATGGCGATCTCCGAGGCGGTCAAGCTGATCAAGTCGCGCGCCTCGGCGAAATTCGACGAGACCGTCGAGATCGCGATGAACCTCAACATCGACCCGCGTAAGCAGGACCAGAATTTGCGCGGTACGGTCATGCTCCCGCACGGCACCGGCAAGAGCGTGCGGGTCGGCGTCTTCGCCCGCGGCGACAAGGCCAAGGAGGCGAGCGATGCCGGGGCCGACGTGGTCGGCGCCGAGGACCTCGCCGAGAGGGTCCAGGCCGGCGACATCGACTTCGACCGCTGCATCGCGACGCCCGACCTGATGGCGCTGGTCGGCCGGCTCGGCAAGATTTTGGGGCCGCGCGGGCTGATGCCCAACCCTCGGCTCGGCACGGTCACGGCCAACGTCACCGAGGCGGTCCAGGCGGCCAAGGGGGGCCAGGTCGAGTTCCGCGCCGAGAAGGCCGGGATCGTCCATGCCGGGGTCGGCAAAGCGAGCTTTACGGACGACGCGCTCGTCGATAATGTGCGCGCCTTTGTCGGCGCCATCACCCGGGGCAAGCCCACCGGGGTTAAGGGTACCTACATCAAGCGGGTGAGCCTCAGCTCCACGATGGGGCCAGGGGTCAAAGTCGATTTGGCGGGTCTGGCCGCCGAAGAAGCGAGGTAGCCGTCGTCGCGGCAGCGGTTGGCGGGCAAGGTTGGAGAGCACGGGTGGACCGGACGCAGAAGGCGCAGCTCGTCGATTCGCTGCATGAGGATTTTTCGGGCGCTGTCTGCCTGGTGGTCACGCACCAGACCGGCCTCTCGGTGGCCGAGGCGACGGCGCTGCGGCGGCAGGTCCGCGACGCCGGCGCGCAGTTCAAGGTGACGAAGAACCGCCTCGCCAAGCGGGCGCTCGAGGGGACGGCCTTCGCCGATCTGGCCCCGCTTTTCACCGGTCCGACCGCGATTGCTTTTTCCAACGACCCGGTCGCCGCGGCCAAGGCCGCGGTTGCCTTCGCCAACCGCAACGACAAGCTGCGGATCGTCGGCGGCGCGCTGGCCGGCAAGCCGCTCGATGCCGCCGCGGTGCGGGCGCTGGCGACGCTGCCCTCGCTCGACGAGCTGCGCGGCAAGATCATCGGCCTGATCCAGGCTCCCGCGACCAAGCTCGCCGGCCTGCTGCAGGCCCCTGCCGGTCAGCTCGCCCGGGTCCTCGCGGCCCATGCAGACCAGGGATGAAGACAATTTCGATCAACAATCCCCTAAACGCGTAATCGGGAGCATCAAGAAATGGCTGACCTGGCAAAGATCGTCGACGATCTGTCGTCCCTGACCGTGATCGAGGCGGCAGAGCTGGCGAAAATGCTCGAAGAGAAGTGGGGCGTCTCGGCCGCGGCGCCGGTCGCGGTGGCGGCCGCCGGCGGCGGCGCGGCTCCGGCTGCCGAGGCGGCGGTCGAGAAGACCGAGTTCGACGTTATCCTGTCCGCGATCGGTGAGAAAAAGGTCAACGTGATCAAGGAAGTCCGCGCGATTACCCAACTCGGCCTGAAGGAGGCGAAGGACCTTGTCGAGGCGGCGCCGAAGCCGGTCAAGGAAGGCGTCAACAAGGAAGAAGCCGACAAAATCAAGAAACAGCTTGAAGATGCGGGTGCGACGGTCGAAATTAGGTAGGTCCGCCACGAGCTTTACCATAACCCGGCGGCAGCCCCTGCTTCCCTTGAGGAAGTCCGGGTGCCGCGTCGGAGTTCAAGGCCGCCCAACCGGGGTGCGAAGCAATTCGCACGCCCGGCTTTGGCGTCGGTAGAAGCCGGTTTCCGACCGGCCGGGGTTTCCGGCCGCGCTCGGGTGAGGCGGCAGAGGTCGATCCGGGCCGCGGACGCGCGGTCCACAGCGAGGGGCATACATGGCTATCTCCTTCACCGGCAAGAAGCGCATTCGCAAGAGTTTCGGGCGGATTCCCGAGGTCGCCCCGATGCCGAACCTGATCGAGGTCCAGCGCGCGTCGTATGACCATTTCCTGCAGATGGACGTGCCGCCGGAGCAGCGCTCCGATGTCGGCCTGCAGGAGGTGTTCAAGTCGGTCTTTCCGATCCGCGACTTCTCCGAGCGCGCGCAGCTCGATTTCGTGCGGTATGAGCTCGAGACGCCGAAATACGATGTCGACGAGTGCCAGCAGCGCGGCATCACCTTCGCCGCGCCGCTCAAGGTCACGCTCCGCCTCCTCGTCTGGGACGTCGACGAGGACACCGACATGCGGACCATCCGCGACATCAAGGAGCAGGACGTCTATATGGGCGACATGCCGTTGATGACGCGCAACGGCACCTTCATCATCAACGGCACCGAGCGGGTCATCGTCTCTCAGATGCACCGCAGCCCCGGCGTCTTCTTCGACCACGACAAGGGCAAGACCCACTCTTCGGGCAAGTATCTGTTCGCCGCCCGCATCATCCCGTATCGCGGCTCTTGGCTCGATTTCGAGTTCGACGCCAAGGACCACGTCTATGTTCGCATCGACCGGCGCCGCAAGCTGCCGGCGACCACGCTGCTGCTCGCGCTCGACGATGCCGCGACCGATGCGAAGCGGACCGAGCGCAAGGCCGAGGGCAAGTCGCTCGCCACCGGCGAGGCGGTCGGCATGTCGAAGGAGGAGATCCTCGCCGCGTTCTACGCTACGACCGCGATACGCCGCGGCGCGACCGGCTGGGCGACGCCGTTCGACCCCGACCAGTTCAAGGCCAAGCTGTCCTCCGATCTGGTCGACGCGGCCACCGGCGAAGTCAAGCTCCCGGCTGGGGAGCGGCTCACCCCGCGCCTCGCGCGGCGCCTCAAGGAGGCGGGGCTTGAAGAGGTTCTGATCCCCGATGAGGATCTGGTCGGCCGCTATCTAGGGCAGGATGTAATCAACGAGGATACCGGCGAGGTCTATTACGAGGCCGGCGACGAGATCACCGAGGGCACGCTTGCCCAGCTCGCGGAGGCGGGCATCACAGAGCTGCCGCTGCTCGATCTCGATGTCGTCAGCCGGGGTCCGGAGAGCCGTGGCCCTTATATCCGCTCCACCCTGGCGATCGACAAGAACGCGACCCGCGAGGACGCGCTGATCGACGTCTACCGCGTCATGCGTCCCGGCGAACCGCCGACGCTGGAGACGGCGGAGGCGCTGTTCAATAGCCTGTTCTTCGACGGCGAGCGCTACGATTTGTCGGCGGTCGGCCGGGTCAAGATGAACTCGCGACTCGGCCTCACTACCGAGGACACCGTGCGCGTGCTGCGCAAGGACGACATCCTGGCGATCCTCCAGGTGCTCGTCGACCTGAAGGACGGCCGCGGCGAGATCGACGACATCGATCACCTCGGCAACCGCCGCGTGCGCTCGGTCGGCGAGCTGATGGAAAATCAGTACCGCGTCGGCCTCTTGCGCATGGAGCGGGCGATCCGCGAGCGCATGTCGTCGGTCGAGATCGATACCGTGATGCCGCACGACCTGATCAACGCCAAGCCGGCGGCGGCGGCGGTGCGCGAGTTCTTCGGCTCGTCGCAGCTGTCGCAGTTCATGGATCAGACCAACCCGCTCTCGGAGATCACCCATAAGCGGCGCCTGTCGGCGCTGGGGCCGGGCGGGCTCACCCGCGAGCGCGCCGGGTTCGAGGTGCGCGACGTGCATCCGACCCATTACGGCCGCATCTGCCCGATCGAGACGCCAGAGGGGCCGAATATCGGTCTCATCAACTCGCTGGCGACCTATGCTCGGGTCAACCAGTACGGCTTTATCGAAAGCCCGTACCGCAAGGTCGCCGGCGGCAAGGTCACCGACGAGGTCGTGTACCTGTCGGCGATGGATGAGGGGCGCTATTCGATCGGCCAGGCCGATGTTCCGGTCGATGCCGAGGGCCGCATCGTCGAAGAGCTGACCAATTGCCGCAAGGCCGGCGATTTCGTCATGCTCCATCCGGAGCAGATCGACCTGATCGACGTGTCGCCGAAGCAGCTCGTCTCGGTCGCCGCGGCGCTGATCCCGTTCCTGGAGAACGACGACGCCAACCGCGCGCTGATGGGCTCCAACATGCAGCGCCAGGCGGTGCCGCTGATCCGGGCCGAGGCGCCGCTGGTCGGCACCGGGATGGAGGAGACGGTCGCGCGCGACTCCGGCGTCACGATCATCGCCCGCCGCTCCGGTATCATCGACCAGGTCGACGCGACCCGCATCGTCATCCGTGCGACCGAGGAGACCTCGGCCGCCGCGTCCGGCGTCGACATCTACAACCTGTTGAAGTTCCAGCGCTCGAATCAGAACACCTGCATCAACCAGCGCCCGCTGGTAAAGGTCGGCGATCTGGTGCGCGCGGGCGACATTATCGCCGACGGGCCGTCGACCGAGCTTGGCGAGCTGGCTCTGGGCCGCAACGTGCTTTGCGCCTTTATGCCGTGGAACGGCTACAATTTCGAGGACTCGATCCTGATTTCCGAGCGGATCGTGTCGGACGACGTCTTTACCTCGATCCATATCGAGGAGTTCGAGGTCTCCGCCCGCGACACCAAGCTCGGCCAGGAAGAGATCACCCGCGACATCCCCAATGTCGGCGAAGAGGCGCTGAAAAACCTCGACGAGGCCGGCATCGTCTATATCGGGGCCGAGGTGAAGCCGGGCGACATTCTCGTCGGCAAGGTGACGCCGAAAGGCGAGTCGCCGATGACGCCGGAGGAAAAGCTGCTCCGCGCGATCTTCGGCGAAAAGGCATCCGACGTGCGCGACACCTCGCTGCGCCTCCCGCCGGGGGTCAGCGGCACGATCGTCGAGGTGCGGGTGTTCTCGCGCCGCGGCGTCGACAAGGACGAGCGCGCGCTGGCGATCGAGCGGGCCGAGATCGAGCGTCTCGCCAAGGATCGCGACGACGAAGGCGCGATCCTTGAGCGCAGCTTTGCCGCGCGGCTCAAGGAGCTCCTGCTCGGTCAGGTCGTCGTTGCCGGCCCCAAGGGGATGAAGTCCGGGGCCGATATCGACGAGGCCCTGCTTGCCGAGTACACGCCCGGCCAGTGGCGCTCGATCTCGGTGCGCGACGATACGAGGATGGTCGATATCGAGGCGTTGAAGAAGCAGCGCGAGGACGCCGCCGCGGCGCTTGAGGCGCGCTTCGAAAGCAAGGTCGAAAAGCTGCAGCGCGGCGACGAGCTGCCGCCCGGCGTGATGAAGATGGTCAAGGTGTTCGTCGCGGTGAAACGCAAGCTGCAGCCGGGCGACAAGATGGCCGGCCGGCATGGCAACAAGGGCGTCATCTCGCGCATCATGCCCGTCGAGGACATGCCGTATCTCGACGACGGCACGCCGGTCGATATCGTGCTCAATCCGCTCGGCGTGCCGAGCCGGATGAATGTCGGCCAGATCCTCGAAACCCATCTCGGCTGGGCAGCGGCGGGTCTCGGGCGGCGTATCGGCGACGTGCTCGACAAGGTCCGCCGAAAGGTCGGCGACGACAAGGAGCTGCGCTCCCTGCTCGGCGAGATCTACAACGGCCAGGACCGCAGCGAGATCGAGGCGCTGGGTTCGGACGAGCTGGCAGAGCTCGCCGGCAATCTTACGCATGGCGTGCCGATGGCGAGCCCCGTCTTCGACGGCGCCCGCGAGGACGACATCGTGCAGATGCTCAGCGAGGCCGGTCTCGCTTCCTCGGGCCAGGTGACACTCGTCGATGGGCGCACCGGCGAGGCTTTCGACCGCAAGGCGACGGTCGGCTACATCTACATGCTCAAGCTGCACCATCTGGTCGATGACAAGATCCACGCGCGTTCGATCGGACCGTACAGTCTCGTCACCCAGCAGCCGCTGGGCGGCAAGGCCCAGTTCGGCGGGCAGCGCTTCGGCGAGATGGAGGTGTGGGCGCTCGAAGCGTACGGCGCCGCCTACACCTTGCAGGAGATGCTGACGGTGAAATCCGACGACGTGTCGGGCCGCACCAAGGTGTACGAGGCGATCGTCCGCGGCGACGACAATTTCGAGGCCGGCATCCCGGAATCGTTCAACGTGCTGGTCAAGGAATTGCGCTCGCTCGGCCTCAACGTCGAGTTGGAGCAGCGTGGTTAGCGATCCCTGTTAATTCCCGGCAAAAAACAGGGATAACAGGGATCGGATTGGAATGCGGCCTCCCGTGCGCAATTCGCGTTCGCGGGAGTAATAGACCACTAGAGGGGTCGTGCATGAACGAGTTGATGAACATCTTCGGCCAGGTCAGCGGTCCGCAGAGCTTCGACCAGATCCAGATCTCGATCGCCAGCCCGGAGCGCATCCGGTCGTGGTCCTATGGCGAGATCAAGAAACCGGAGACGATCAACTATCGTACCTTCAAGCCGGAGCGGGACGGTCTGTTCTGCGCCCGTATCTTCGGCCCGATCAAGGATTACGAGTGCCTGTGCGGCAAGTACAAGCGCATGAAGTATCGCGGCATCATCTGCGAGAAGTGCGGCGTCGAGGTGACGCTCAGCAAGGTGCGCCGCGACCGCATGGGCCATATCGAGCTGGCCTCGCCGGTGGCGCATATCTGGTTCCTGAAGTCGCTGCCGAGCCGCATCGGCCTGTTGCTCGACATGACGCTGAAGGATTTGGAGCGCGTCCTCTATTTCGAGAATTACGTCGTCATCGAGCCGGGCCTCACGCCGCTCAAGCAAAAGGAGCTGCTGAGCGAGGAGCGCTATATCGAGGCGCAGGAGGAATACGGCGAGGATCAGTTCACCGCGATGATCGGTGCCGAGGCGCTGCGCGTGATGCTGTCGGCGATCGAGCTGCAGGACGAGAGGGTGAAGCTGCGCGACGAGCTGCGCGACACCAACTCCGAGGCGCGCCGCAAGAAGCTGGTGAAGCGGCTCAAGCTGGTCGAGGCCTTTATCGAGTCGCATAGCCGGCCCGAATGGATGATCCTCGAAGTCGTACCGGTGATCCCGCCCGAGCTGCGCCCGCTGGTGCCGCTCGACGGCGGCCGCTTCGCGACCTCGGACCTCAACGACCTCTATCGCCGCGTCATCAACCGCAACAACCGGTTGAAGCGCCTGATGGAGCTGCGCGCCCCCGACATCATCGTGCGCAACGAGAAGCGCATGCTGCAGGAGTCGGTCGATGCGCTGTTCGACAATGGCCGCCGCGGCCGCGTCATCACCGGCGCCAACAAGCGCCCGCTGAAGTCGCTCAGCGACATGCTGAAGGGCAAGCAGGGCCGCTTCCGCCAGAACCTGCTCGGCAAGCGCGTCGACTACTCGGGCCGCTCGGTCATCGTGGTCGGCCCCGAGCTCAAGCTGCACCAGTGCGGCCTGCCGAAGAAGATGGCGCTCGAGCTGTTCAAGCCGTTCATCTACTCGCGGCTGCAGAACTACGGCATGGCCAACACCATCAAGGCCGCCAAGCGCATGGTCGAGAAGGAGCGGCCGGAGGTGTGGGACATCCTCGAGGAGGTGATCCGCGAGCATCCGGTGCTGCTGAACCGTGCCCCGACCCTGCACCGCCTCGGCATCCAGGCGTTCGAGCCGGTGCTGATCGAGGGCAAGGCGATCCAGCTGCATCCTCTGGTGTGCACCGCCTTCAACGCCGACTTCGACGGCGACCAGATGGCCGTGCACGTGCCGCTGTCGCTGGAAGCGCAGTTGGAAGCGCGCGTGCTGATGATGTCGACCAACAACATCCTCAGCCCGGCGAACGGCAAGCCGATCATCGTGCCGTCGCAGGACATCGTGCTGGGGCTGTATTATCTGTCGCTCGATACGCCAGAGTTCCGGGAAAAGCCTGATGCCGATGCGCCGGCGTTCGGCACGATCGGCGAGATCGAGTTCGCGTTGCATGCCAAGGCCGTCGATCTGCACAGCAAGATCAAGGCGCGCTGGGAGACGATCGACGCGGGCGGCAATCCGATCCGCATGACCGTCACCACCACACCGGGCCGGATGATGATCGCGCAGATTCTGCCGAAGCATCCGATGGTGCCGTTCGACCTGATCAACCGGCAGCTCACCAAGAAGAACGTCTCCGACGTGATCGACGCGGTGTACCGTCACTGCGGCCAGAAGGAATGCGTGATCTTCGCCGACCGCCTCATGGGGCTTGGCTTCGGCCAGGCGGCGAAGGCGGGCATCTCGTTCGGCAAGGATGACCTGATCATCCCCGTCGAGAAGGAGGAGATGATCCATAAGACCCAGGCCGAGGTGAAGGAGTTCGAGCAGCAGTACCAGGACGGGCTGATCACCGCGGGCGAGCGCTACAACAAGGTGGTCGATGCCTGGTCGCGCTGCACCGACGAGGTCGCCGGCGCGATGATGAAGGAGATCAGCAAGCAGGAGGCGGGCAAGCCCACCAACTCGGTGTGGATGATGAGCCATTCCGGCGCCCGCGGCTCGCCGGCGCAGATGCGCCAGCTGGCGGGGATGCGCGGGCTGATGGCCAAGCCCTCGGGCGAGATCATCGAGCAGCCGATCATCGCCAACTTCAAGGAAGGCCTGTCGGTGCTGGAGTACTTCAACTCCACGCACGGTGCCCGCAAGGGCCTCGCAGACACCGCGTTGAAGACGGCGAACTCCGGCTATCTGACGCGGCGTTTGGTCGATGTGGCGCAGGACTGCATCATCGTCGAGGAGGATTGCGGCACCGATCGCGGCCTCACGGTGCGCGCGGTGATGGATGGCGGCGAGGTGGTCGCCAGCCTGTCCGAGCGCATCCTCGGCCGCACCTCGGCGGAGGACGTG
>DASUIE010000314.1:0-3384 GCA_036273175.1 Allostellaceae bacterium | reverse complement strand
ATTTCCTCCCCCCGGCATGGCAACCGGGTCTGTCGGTCGCGTCCTCCGGCATAGGCTTGCGCCACTAAGCCGGCGGTAGCTGCTCAGGTCCGATTAAACCCCTGCGGCTGGTGCCACCGAAGCGGCTTTCGGAGGGTTCCTTTGCGGCATCCCGATTCTACCACATTCCCCGCCGCCTCCGGGCGGCTTTTCGCATGGAGACACCATGTCCGACGATTCCGTTCTGCCGATCCCTGCCGGGTGGCAGGTCTATGTCCCGATGCTCACGTCGCTGATTCGGGACATCCTCAACATCCTCGGCGCCGGCGGCTTCACCTGGGCACTGACCGTCAACGGCAGCCAGGTTCAGATGGCCGTGTCGGTGGCGCTCGTTCTGGTGGCCTCCGTGTGGGGCAAAATCCAGAAGGCGCAGGCCAACCGCGCGCTCGAAGTCGCCGCCAACAACCCGAAGGGCGCGCCGGCGCCGAAGCTTCCCGCGTAAAGGAGACCAGACCAATGCTGAACCGCCGCCAACTGCTGCTCGCCGCCGTGCCGAAGCCGCCCGTCTCGGCGGTCGTCGCGGTCCTCGCCGCCGGCACCATCGCGATCGGCCTGTCGGCCTGCTCCGGCCTGCCGGCGCAGGTGAGCCAGGACCAGGCAAAGGTCGCGACCGTCGCGCAGCGCATCCAGCCGGGCCTCGTCACCGCGTGCACCGCCGCCACGGCGCTGTCGCCGGTCGCCGGGCCGATCGCGCCGTTCATCGTCGCCGGTTGCGGCACGGCGGAGGCGATCGACAAGCTCGCCGCCGATCCGTCGAGCACCGAGTGGGTCAACGGCCTGATCACGCAGGCCGAGACCGTCGCGGCCGCGGCGATGTGAGCACCGACGCCGCTTGGGCGGCACTGTGGTGGTGGTGGCTCTTGGCGATCCTGCTGAGCTGGCTCGCGCTGGAACTCGGCTCGATCGCTTGGGCGCACCACCGGGGGCAGCGGCTGGTTCAGGAATGGACGCTCAGCGACACGATCCGGCGCTGGTCAGCGGCCCGCCGCTGGCTGGCGCCGCTCGTCGTCGGCAGCGCGGCGTTCCTGCTCGTCCATTTCTTCGGGATGGGCAACCAGTAATGCCCGGCCCTACCGCCGCGTACCTGATCGCCATGATGACCTGGGTATCTGAGATGGTAGCGCGTTGATGGCGAGCCAGAACATCGCGATCGTCAACCGCGGCGGCGTTCTGACCGACGCCGCCTGCGCCGCGTGGGTTCCGGCGTTGCAAACGCAAATCAGCCGTGACTTCGCGCCGTTCTGGAACGCGGATGCACAACTGCATTTTGTCGGGCTGAACCAGCAGCCAGACCCGACCCACTGGCGATGCCTCATTCTCGACCGCAGCGATGAGGCGGGAGACCTCGGCTATCATATCGACGACACGGGCATTCCCGAGGCGCGCGTTTTCGCGGCCGACGACCTCGCCGATGGAGCATTGGTCAGCGTCACGCTGAGCCACGAATTGCTGGAGATGTTGGCCAACCCATCGACGACCCGGTTCCTCACGATCGGCGAGGCGGTTTACATCATCGAGGTTGCCGATCCAGTCGAGGCGGACGGGGACGGGTACGACATCAACGGCGTCCGGGTGTCGAACTTCGCGACCCCCTGGTATTTCGGACAAGCCAACCCGGCCGGCGATCGGAGGTTCGATTTTCGCGGCTTGCTGTCAGCGGGAATCCCCAACCTGCGGCCCGGCGGCTATATCATGGACCAGGTGGGCGGCGTGTGGCGCAGCACAATAGCGAGACACCCTGACGGCAGGCTGGGGAAACGCGCGCTGCGGTCGGGCCGATCATCCTATCGGGCGATGTCGCCGGATCGGGCACGGTTGATCCGCGCCGCCATCGGGGAGCGTTGAAATGGGCTGGATGTATTGGGCCGCCGCCGCGATCCTCTTCGGCGTCGGGATGGCTTGTCTGGTCTATGACAAGACCGATCCCGGCGGGGTTTGGGGCCAAGGACTGCCGGCCCTGCTTACTGGCATGGCGGCTGGTCTGGCGGTTGTGATGCTGGGCTTCGTCGTGGCGATCGTGCTCTGGCTGATCGCGCTGGCGTAGACTCACTCGCCCCTGTTCAAGTCGCAACATAGACCCGGCTGCGATCGGGTTGTCGTCTCTGCATCGAAAGCCCGCTTCGCAAACTCCTCGGCGTCGCAACATAGACCCGGCTGCGATCGGGTTGTCGTGCCGTCATCGAGGAATCGTAGGCCCCGTTCACGCGCGTCGCAACATAGACCCGGCTGCGATCGGGTTGTCGTTCGTGCGCAGGCGAGACGATGTGCTCGTTGCTCAAAGCGTCGCAACATAGACCCGGCTGCGATCGGGTTGTCGTAGCCTATTCAATTTGCGCTGTTGCGACAATAGTTTGCGCGGCGGTTTTCGAGCGGTCCCCTTTGCGGGTCAGGCGCGGCGGCCGGAACAGCTGTTTTGCTGGCGGCGGCGAGAGCGCCGCAGCGGCGCTCGCATCCAGCACGGCGGCGAGACAGTTTCGCGCCGCGTTCTCGTCCTGATCCCACAATGCCCCGCAGCCGGCGCAGCGCCATACCAACTCCAAGCGTTGCGCCACGCTGACGGCGTTCGAGTGACGGCAACGATGACAGACAATCGTGCTGCTGCCGCTCACCTGTCGCAGCACGACGCCCTCCCGGCGGGCCGCGACCGAGAGGGCTTGCATCAACTCATGCGGCGCCGTCCATGTCCGCATGCGACGGACCTCCGGCGGCATCGAGCGGTCGCGCGCGATCGTCGCCAGACCGCTGCCGTCTATGCCGATCATCGAATACCGCCGCACCAGTCGGGCCGCCGCGACGCGATAAAGATCGCGCCGCTGCCGCTCCAGGCGACCGATCGTGCCGGCGGCGTTTTTGTATTCGTCGAGCCAGTCGCGCGCCGTCCCGCGCGCCTCCTTCGGCAGCGCCTGCAGTCGGTCGGCGAGGTCGCGCACCTTCTCGCGATCGGCGTCGGCGACTTGCGGCGGCAACACCAGGTCGCGCGCCGCGACGCGCAACCGCCCGGCCGTCTCCGCCGCCGCCCGTCGCGCATCCAGCCACGCTAGCGGCAGCACGACATGCTCGATCGCGTCATCCTCGCCCACGGTAGTCGCCACCCGCACCCCGTCCTCGATCTTGCGCCATCCCAAATCGATGCCGCATGCCACGCCGTCCGGGGCATCGGGCGCCGGGACTTCGACCGACAGCGACACACTCCATTGCCACGAGCGCGGCCCGGTTCCGGGCCGAGACCGGCGCCGGGAGATGGTCAGCGCCTTGACGACGGCGCCATCCGGTAGCGGGCGGTGGTAGAGCAGCGGCCATCGGCAAATCTGACGCGTGCCGCGCCCAACGCTGCGGATGGTCGCG
>DASUIE010000313.1:0-2928 GCA_036273175.1 Allostellaceae bacterium | reverse complement strand
AATGCCCGAGCACCTCCTCGCGCTTGCCGGGTTTGGCAGTGATGATTGCGACGACGTGGATCATGGGTATCCCCTGCATTTCGGGTGGTTGGTGCCGCAGGATAGAGACTGGCGCGCGGCGCCGACAAGCAAGTCTCCCGTATCTCCGCCGTGCTATGCCGCGAGGCGCTGCCGCGCGGCGGCCTTGATCGCGGCGGCGCCTTTCTCGGCGATCATGATCGTCGGCGCGTTGGTGTTGGTCGAGGTGACGGCCGGCATCACCGAGGCGTCGATGACCCTGAGCCCGTCGAGCCCGTGCACGCGAAGCTGGTCGTCGACGACCGCCATTGGGTCCCGCCCCATCTTGCAGGTGCAGGTGGCGTGGAACACGGTCGAGCCGGTCTCGCGCGCGTAGTGCAGGAGCTCGTCGTCGCTTTCGAGCCCGGCGCCCGGCAGGATCTCGCCGACGAGATACGGCGCCAGCGCCGGGGCGTGGAACAGCCGCCGCGCCGCGCGCAACCCGCCGATCGCGGCGCGGCGGTCGGTGTCGTGCGACAGGTAGCGCGGATTGATCGCCGGCGCGTCGTGCGGGTCCCCGGTCTTGGCTTCGACATACCCGGTCGAGAGCGGGCGCATCTGCCACATCCCGCCGGTCATCCCGGGCTTCGAGTCGAGCTTGCGGATCGGCCCCGGCGCAAAGCTGGCGTTGGCGAAGAGGATCTGCACGTCCGGTGTCGCAGACTCCGGCAAAACCTTGACGGACGCGCAAACCAGCGACGCCGCATAGGTCAACAGCCCCTGCCCGGCAAAGACATAGCGCATCAGCTCGCCGACAAACGGCATGCCGCGCGACTTTTCGTTGGCGGTCGGGATGCCGGTGACCTCGGCGGTGACGCGGGCGAGGAAATGGTCCTGGAGATTCTTGCCGACGCCGGGCAGCGCGTGGGCGACCGCGAGCCCGATCCTGCCGAGATGCGCCGGGTCGCCGATGCCCGACAGCTGCAGCACGTGCGGCGAGCCGATCGACCCGCCGGAGAGGATGATCTCGCGGGTCGCGTCGACCCGCTCGACCGTGCCGCCGCGCGAAAACTCGACCGCGGCCGCGCGCTTGCCGTCGAGCACGACGCGATGCACCAGCGCGCCGGTGATCACCGACAAATTCTGCCGCTTCAGCGCCGGCCGCAGATAGGTCCGCGCCGCGCTCTGGCGCCGACGCCCGCGCCGGGTCTGCTGGACCCAGCCGATATTGTCGCCGGAGCCGGGCGGCAGATGATTGACGTCCTCATGGTACTCGCAGCCGATCTCGATCCCGGCCTCGACGATCTTCTGGCACAGCTCGGGCCGGTCGGACGGGCGCGAGGTCAGCAGCGGCCCTTCCCGTCCGTGGAAATCGTCGGCGCCGCCTTCCCAGCTCTCGGCGTGCTTGAAATAGGGCAGCACCGAATCCCAGTCCCAGCCGCGATTGCCGAGCTGGGCCCAATGGTCGAAATCCTCGGGCTGGCCGCGCACGTAGATCATCCCGTTGATCGAGCTCGACCCGCCGAGCACCTTGCCGCGCGGGTAGAGGATGGCGCGGCCGTTGACCCCCTCGTCGGGCTCGGCGTGAAAGCCCCAGGTCAGCGTCTTGTGGTCGAGCAGCTTGATGTACCCGGCCGGGACGTGGATCAGCGGGTTCCAGTCTCGCCCGCCGGCCTCGAGCAGCACGACGCGCGCGCCGTCCTCGCTGAGCCGGTTGGCCAGCACGCAGCCGGCCGACCCGGCGCCGACGATCACATAATCCGCCTGCATCGCGCTTTCCCCCATCTCGATCCGCGCTAGTCTAGCGCACTGATCCGCCGATTCCACTCGGGGCCGCTATGCAATATTCGACACTGACCCAGCGGGTTGCCGGGCGCGGCGCCGCGGCGTGGGAAGTCCATCGCGAGGCCCTCCGGCTGCGCGAGGCCGGCGAGGACGTGATCGCGCTGACCGTCGGCGACCCCGACCAGCCCCCGCCCGACCCGCTGATCGAGGCGACCGTGACCGCCTTGCGCGAGCACCGCACCGGCTACGCCCGGATGCTCGGCGCCGACCGGCTGCGCGAGTTGATCGCCGCGCGCCACCGGCAACGGACCGGCCAGGCTTGCGCTGCCGACAACGTCACCGTGGTTCCGGGTGCGCAGGGCGGCCTTTTCTGCGCGCTGCAATGCATCGCCGGCGCCGGCGACGAGGTGATCGTCCCGGAGCCGACCTACGCGACTTACGAGGCGGTGATCGGCGCGGCCGGTGCGACGATGGTGACGGTGCCGCTCGTGCCCGAGCGCAATTTCCACCCCGATCTCGACGCGCTCGCCGCGGCGGTGACGCCGCGCGCCAAGGTCGTCTGGATCAACAGCCCGCACAACCCGACCGGCGCGGTCTTCACCGCCGAGGAGATCGCCGCGGTCGCCGCCCTGTGCCGCAAACACGATCTCTGGCTCGTCTCGGACGAGGTCTACGAAGACCTCGCCTTCGCCCGGCCGCATGTCAGCCCGTGGTCGCTGCCCGGCATGCAGGACCGCACGATCGTCGTCTCCAGCCTGTCGAAATCGCATGCGGTGCCCGGCTTCCGCTTCGGCTGGATCGTCGGCCCGCCGGTGCTGCAAGGGCACCTGTTCAACCTCTTGCTCTGCATGACCTACGGCAGCCCCGGCTTTATCCAGGCCGGCGCGCTGGCCGCGTTCGAGGCCGAGCTGCCCGAGGTCGGGCGACTGCACGAAGACTACCGCCGGCGCGCCGCCAGCCTCTCCGCGCGCCTCGCCGACGCACCCCACTGCCGAGTCACCCCGCCCGAAGGCGGGATGTTCGCGCTGCTCGACGTGCGCGCCACCGGCCTCTCGGCCGGTGACTTCGCGCTCGCCCTCCTCGCCGAGGAGCATGTCGCCGTCCTTCCCTGCGACGGCTTCGGCCCGAGCGCGGCCGGCCATCTCC
>DASUIE010000312.1:0-22140 GCA_036273175.1 Allostellaceae bacterium | reverse complement strand
GTTCGAGTTGGCCTGGCCGACGAGCCATCCGCCCAAGGTGCCGTAGGCGAAGCGGAGGCGGGGAGCCAGGTTGTCGGAGACCGAGAGAGGCCCGTTGCCGCCCGGCGAATACGCGGTCGAACCGGCCCAGTCCCATTCCATATAGGTGCGGGCTTCGCCGTACGGGGTCGGGGTGCGGGTCTCGAAGCTGATCTTCGATTCGCGCGGGCTGCTCAGGAAAATGTTGCTGCTGCGCGCCGAGGCGAGGCCGCCGATCGGGATGGCCTGGACCTGGCCGTTGTCGCCGACGGTGGTGCTCTGCGGGGTGGCGTTCGGGTTGCCGCCCTCGAACCAGTAATCGAAGACCTCGGTGATCTGGCCGCCGACGCGCAACGACGTGTCGGTGCCCGGGATCAGGAACGAGCGCGGGAAGCTGCCCGCCGTCGCCGCCGCCGTCGACGCCTGAACGTCGCGGGAATACATGCGCGACGGGCCGTTATTCCCGGCTTGGGCGATCTGGTCGAGCCGCTGCTGGAGGAGCTCGTTGTTGGAGCGGAGGTCCGATACTTCATCGGCCTTCGCGGTCGGCGTGGCAGCCAACAGCGCGACCATGGCGGTTGCCCCGCCTAGCGCCGCTGCCGTCCCAAAATTCCATAATCTGCTCATTGCTCCCCCTGTCGAAAATCAACGTCGAGAATGCGGTAAACTCAACTACCGCATTGAACGTTCAGTTGATTAACCCAGGAGTTTCGCAATGGTCCTTGCGGTGTATTTATCTCCTGCATGAATATGATGAACGTTTGTCATAGATGAAAA
The DNA here is from genome assembly GCA_036273175.1 of Allostellaceae bacterium. Classification (GTDB taxonomy): domain Bacteria; phylum Pseudomonadota; class Alphaproteobacteria; order ATCC43930; family CGMCC-115725; genus DATARH01. The sequence continues at coordinate 21,345 of DASUIE010000312.1, read as the reverse complement.
ATATAGAACCATCAGATAGTTTGCGAAAACGCCAGAGGGTGTGAAATCGAAATCACGTTATATCAAAGCACTAAAGGTCGCTCAGGCGTTGGGGATGTGCTTTCGGCAAGGTTGATGGCTGCACGTACAGGGATTTGCCAGGGGCCGAAAGAGGCTTTCTCGTCGCAGCGGATCTTCCATCTGCTGCCTTTTTGCCAGAGATGTTGCAAATATCACGCATGCCTCCAAAGACCCTATTTTCGCTTGTCGGCAGCGGGTTCGATAGACTTCGCGATACAGCCGGCAATGGAGCCGAGGGCGCGCTTATGCCGCGATACTAATCGCGCGAATGATTCGCGGTCGTTCTAGCACTAAGAGCAAACGCCCTAAGCAGATCGCGTCATAGGTCAAAAGGAGCCGTGGGAAAACCTCTCCAAGGACGCCTTTGACTGACGGGTCAGCCTCATGTAAGGTTGATCATAACAGGCAACTTGCCAACCAAGAAAATATACTGGGACGGGAGCATGAATGGGACTCACGGAAGGCGCCGCCGTCAGCGGCGTGGCGCGGCTCGCTAAAAAGCTCGACGCATTCGTCCCGCTCCTGCCGGACGAATTGCCGATAGTGGCCGATCTGGGGACCGGAATGCGGCCGGTGCGGCGGCGCGAGGACCTGATCGTCGAGGGACGCAGCTATCGCGCGCTGTTCCTGATCGCCGAGGGCATCCTGATGCGCTACCGCATCCTGCGCGACGGGCGCCGGCAGATCATCAATCTCGCCGTCCCCGGCGATTTCGCCGGCATGCCGGGCTGCATGTTCGACAGCGCGCTTTATTCGGTGCGCGCCCTCACCGACGCGCAGGTCGAGGTGATACCGCTGTTGCGCCTGTTGCGCCTGTGCGATACGCAACCGCGGCTCGCCACGAAGATACTGTGGTCGTTCGCCTGCGAGACGGCGATCTATATCGAGCATCTGATCCTGGTCGGCCGACGCTCGGCACTGGAGCGGGTCGCGCATTTCCTTCTCGAATTGCTGACCCGGCTGCAGCTGATCGGCCTCGCCGACGAATGCTCCTACCGCATCCGGTTGAGCCAGGAGGTCATCGGCGACGCCCTCGGGCTGAGCCTGCCTTACGTCAACCGCGTGCTTCGCAAGCTGTCCGAGGACGGGCTGGTAACGATTCGCGAGCACCGGTTCATCATCAACGACGTCGCGGCGCTGGCCGCGCTCGCCGATTTCGAGCGAAATTATCTAAGGCCGCTGCCAATCTCGGAGTTGTACGAAGCCGCTCGCCAGTAGCTCTCCCAGCCCAATTCGGCGAAGACGCGGCGGCCGACGAGCCCGAACAGGAGAAGCGCGGCGAGCGCGAAGACCGGCAGGTGGAGCTGCTCGGCAAGATTGCGGGCGTCCGACAGCAAGAGGAAGACCGCCGCAAAAGCCGTCTTTTCCCAAGGAAGCGCGGGCTTCCCGTCGCGGTACAGCCAGGCGACGGCGACCGCGCCCAGCATCAGGTCGTAGAGCAGCGCCAGGGGCACCGCCACCAGCGTAGCCGAGGCCAGCGTCGCGGCGCGCAACGGCAGCGAGAGGCCGCGGCGCCAGACCGTCCACACCAGGCCTGCCGCCGCGAGGCTCATCGCCGCCTGCACGCCGTAAGCGAGAGCGACGCTTCCCCCGACCAGGCGGATCGCACCGAATGGGCTGACGAAGCCGGCGAAGAGGATGCGCCCCGATTCGTACATCGCCGGCGCGGCGGCCGACGCGGCGACGTAGTCACGCCAGGTATCGGCGCCATAAAGGCCGAGCGAGGCGAGCACGAGCGCCGCGACCGTCGCGCCGGCGGCGCCGATCGTGCGCCAGCGCCCGGCCGCGACGAGGGCGAGCGGGATCAAAAGGCCGAAATGCGGCTTGTAGCAGAGCGCGCCGAAGAGGATGCCGGCGACGACCGGCCGACGGTCCACCAGCAGTGTCGCCCCGCCGAACAGGGCCGCGCTGAGAAACGCGTTTTGTCCGAGCCCGATATTCCAGAACACGGCCGGGAAGGCGGCGAGGGCGAGGAGGGCGGCGGGACCGGTGTCTCCGAGGATGCGGCGGGCGACCGCGAGATAGGCGGCGCCGCTTGCCGCGGCGAAGACGACGAAGGCGACGAGATAGGGCAGGCGCGCGAATAGCGCGCAGAGCATCAGATAAACCGGCGGGTAGAAGAAAAACTGGTACTGGATGCCGGGCGCGGTGATCGCCTCCTCGGTCGCGAGATGCACGGCCTCGTTATACGCGAGGGCCGGCGTCCCGGCGTCGGCCAGCGTGCCAGCCGCGTAAAAGCTGACGAAATCCGTGGTGCAGGGCTTTTCGAGCGGGACGATCCAGCCATGCGTGCCGGCGACGATAAAGGCGAAAAACGCGAGCTCGACGGCGAGGAGGACCGCGGCGAACAGCCCGATCCGCCGCCGGTCGAGCCAGTCGCCGCTGCGCAGCATGGAGACCATGCCGCGGAATATCCGGTGGGACGGTTAAGGAACGGTGAGGAGCCTACGCCCCGAGGATCGTCCCCACCTCGATCCCCGCCTCCGACGACTTGATCTTGGCGCCGTCGCCGATGCGCAGGCGGGAGACGTCGATAAACCCGCCCTGGGCATGGATGCGGATGCCGTCGGGGCCCGAGGAGACGACCTCGCCAAGCTTCTTGCCGCGCACCGCGCCGAAAGTGGGGGCCATCGCCTTCTTGGCGTCGAACAGATAGAGGCGCTGCTCGCCGAAAGTGGTCCAAGCCCCGGGCGCCGGATTGCACCCGCGGATCAGATCGTAGGTGTAATCGACATGCGTCGCCCAGTTGATGCGGCTCTCGGCCTCGCGCACCCAGCCTTCATAGGTCGCCTCGCCCTCGTTCTGGGTCCATTCGGTGGCGCGGCCGCCATTGACGAGGTCGGCCGCCTGGACCAGCGCTTCGACGCCGAGCGGGAAAATCTTGTCGAAATAGAGCGAGGCGGCGGTGTCGTCGGGGCCGATCGCGACGCGTTTTTGCAGGATGACCGGGCCCTCGTCGAGGCCGGGGGTCGGGCGGAAGATCGACAGCCCGGTTTCGGCGCGGCCGCGGATGATGGCCCACGGGATCGCCGCCGGCCCGCGATGCAGGGGCAGCAGCGACGGGTGGAACTGGATCATCCCATGCTTGGGGATGGCGCAGAATTCGGGCGGCGCGAACAGCAGCACATAGGCCATCACGCCGATATCGGCGTTGAGGCCCTTCAGCGTCTCCTGCGCCTCGGGGTCGGAGTATTTCGGGAAGCGGTAAAGCGGCAGCTTCTTTTCCTCGGCCGCCTGGACGAGCGGGTCGGGGCGGGCGCCGGGCCGCTCGGGCGCGGCGAAGACGCCGGCGATCTCGTCGCCGCGCGCGAGAAACGCCTCCATCACCGATTTGCCGAAAGCCTGCTGACCAACGATGACGATGCGCATGCCGTTTCTCCCGCTCGATCCGCCGCCGAAACCGCAGAGTTCCACGCCGGCGCGCGCCGGGCAAGGGTGCCGCGCGCCGGGGCATTTAGCGGTAGCCGCGCTATCCAGGCAACGCTACCGTTGCGCGACAGATCACGGCAGAATAGGGGTCCCAATGATGGCTTCGCGCCGGCGCTTGCTGGGCCTCGCGGTCCTGCTGATCGGCTGGGTTGTCGCGGACCGACTCGCTGTGCCGGCCTGGGCCGACGATGCCGGACTGGTCGCCAAGCTTGCGGCGCTGAGCGCGGCGAAGGGGAGCGGCCGCGAGTTCTTCCCCGAGATTTGCGCGGCGCTGTGCCTGCCGGCGGCGATCTGCGGCAAGACCGCCTCCTGTCGCGAGGTGAACGAACGGGAAGCGGGGACTGCCCATTCGTTGACGGGCTGCCGGGCCGGCTCCGACACGCAGGTCTATGTGGTAATCGGGGTCTACGACCGTACTTCCGGGTATTCGTTCTGGGCCGGGCCCGACGGATCGATGCGGTCGGCCATGCGCCTGGAGATCGCTCCTTCGGCGAACCGCTATATTCCCGTCGAGCCGCGGGACCAGGCGGCGCAGGCCCGGTACTCCCAGGAAATCGCCTACTGGCGCGGCCGGCAGGATGCGCTGGCGAAGGAACCCGACGCCAGACGCTAGGCGGGGGCCGACACGATGTCGAAGGCGGCGTTCATCAGCGCCTTGGTATAAGGGTGGGTCGGCGCGGTCATCACCGCTTCGGTCGTGCCGGCTTCGACGATCGCGCCGTCCTTCATCACCAGAATCTGGTGGGCCAACGCTCGGACAACCTTCAAATCGTGGCTGATGAACAGATAGGTGATCCCGTGGCGCGATTGGAGGTCGCGAAGCAGGTCGACGATCTGGGCCTGCACCGACATATCGAGCGCCGATGTGGGCTCGTCGAGAACCAGAAAGCGCGGTTTCAGGACGAGCGCGCGGGCAATCGCGATACGCTGCCGCTGGCCGCCGGAAAACTCGTGCGGATAGCGCTGCGCGGCGTCGGGGTCGAGCCCGACCTCGGTGAGCGCCTCGTCGATCAGGCGCCGGCGCTCGGCCTCGTCCGAGGCGAGGCGGTGGACCTGCAGCCCCTCGCTGATGATCTGCTCGATCGACAGGCGCGGCGACAGGCTCGCATAGGGGTCCTGGAACACGACCTGCATCTCCCGCCGCAGCGGGCGCAGCGCCTTCTGCGGCGTCTGGGCGATGTCGCGCCCGTCGAAGCGGATGCCGCCCTCGCTGGCGGTGAGGCGCAGGAGCGCGAGGCCGAGCGTGGTCTTGCCCGAGCCGCTTTCGCCGACGACGCCGAGGGTCGTGCCGCGTTTGACCTGTAACGAGACGCCGTCCACCGCCTTGACGTAGCTCTGCACCCGCCGCAGGAACCCGCGACGGATCGGAAACCACACCTTGAGGTCCTTGCCCTCGACAAGGTTCGGCGCGGCCGGGTCGGCCGGCACCGCGCGGCCCTTCGGCTCGGCGCTCAGCAGGTGGCGGGTATAAGCGTGCTGTGGGGCGGTGAAGATCGCCTCGCCGGGCCCGGCCTCGACGATCTCGCCGTGGGTCATCACGCAGACCCGGTCGGCCATGCGGCGCACGATGCCGAGATCGTGGGTGATCAGCAGCAGCGCCATGCCGAGCCGGTCGCGCAGCTCGTGCATCAGCTTCAGTATTTGGGCCTGGATCGTCACGTCGAGCGCGGTCGTCGGCTCGTCGGCGATCAGGATGTCGGGTTCGTTGGCGATCGCTATCGCGATCATCACGCGCTGGCGCTGACCGCCCGAAAGCTGGTGCGGATAGGCGCCGAGACGGTTCTCGGCGTCGCGCAGGCCGACCAGATGCAAGAGATCGATGGTCCGCTTGCGCGCCGCCGCGGGTGACATCCGGCGGTGGATGAACAGCGTCTCGGCGATCTGTTTTTCCAGCGTGTGCAGCGGGTTGAGCGAGGTCATCGGCTCCTGGAAGATCATGCCGATGCGATTCCCGCGCACCTCCCGCAGCCGCCCCGGCGGCGCCCCCACCAGCTCCTCGCCGGCGAATTTGATGCTGCTGCCGCGGTCGTGCGCGGCGGCCGGGTAGGGCAGGAGCTGCAGCACCGAGAGCGCCGTGACCGATTTACCGGAGCCGCTCTCGCCGACCAGCGCCAGCGTCTCGCCCTTTTCGAGCGAGAACGAGATGCGCTTCACCGCCTGCACCGGCGGCGCCCCGCGCCAACCGGAAAACGTGACCGACAGGTCGCGGATTTCGAGGAGGCTCACCGTACGACCTTGCGCGGGTCGAAAGCGTCGCGCACCGCCTCTCCGACAAAGGTGAGAAGGCTGAGCATGATCGACAGCACCAGAAACGCGGTGATGCCGAGCCACGGCGCCTGGAGGTTGTTCTTGCCCTGGGCGAGAAGCTCGCCGAGCGAGGGCGACCCGGGCGGCAGGCCGAAGCCGAGAAAGTCGAGCGAGGTCAGCGTCGTGATCGAGCCGTTGAGAATGAACGGCATAAAGGTGATCGTCGCCACCGTCGCATTCGGCAGCACGTGGCGGAACATGATCGTCGCATCCCCGACTCCGAGCGCCCGCGCCGCCCGCACATAGTCGAAGTTGCGCGCGCGGAGGAACTCGGCGCGGACGACATCGACCAGCGCCGTCCACGAGAACAGCAGCATCAGCCCGAGGAGCCACCAGAAATCGGGCTGCACGAAGGTCGCCAGGATGATCAGCATGTACAGCACCGGCAGGCCGGACCAGATCTCGATAAAGCGCTGCATCCCGAGATCGACATAGCCGCCGAAAAAACCCTGCACCGCGCCCGCCGCCACCCCGATCGCCGACGACGCGATCGTCAGCGCCAGCCCGAACAGCACCGAGATGCGGAAGCCGTAGATCAGCCGCGCGAGCACGTCGCGGCCCTGATCGTCGGTCCCGAGCCAGTCGTCGCGCGACGGCGCGGACGGATAGGGGCCCGGAGCGCGGGTGATCGTGTCGTAGCTGTACGGGATCAGCGGCCAGACGATCCAACCGCCCTTGTCGGTGATCAGCTTGACGACCGACGGATCGCTGAAATCGGCGGGGCTGCCGAGAAATCCACCGAAACTGCGCTCCGAATAGTCGTGCAGGATCGGCGTATAGAGGCCGCCCTCGTAGCGGATCAGGATCGGGCGGTCATTGGCGATCAGCTCGGCGACAAGGCTCAGCCCGAACAGGACCAGAAACAGCCACAGCGACCAGAAACCGCGCCGGTTAGCCCGAAAACTCTCGATCCGCCGCCGCGTCAGCGGGGTGATCGGACGGCCGAGAAAGGTGTCGGCGGCGGCGACCACCTCTCCGGCTAGACCGTTTCCGCCCTGCGGCGCAGCGGCTCGACCTTGCCGCGCCGGCCGCCGAGATAGGTGTCGGCCAGCACCTCCGCGATCTGCACGGCGTTGAGCGCGGCGCCCTTGCGCAGATTGTCGGCCACGACCCACATCGCCAGCCCGTTCGTCACCGTGGGATCGGCGCGGACCCGGCTGACATAGACGGCATCCTCGCCGGCCGCCTCGGCCGGGGTCACATAGCCGGCGTCGTTGCGGTGGTCGACGACGTTGATCCCCCGCGTCGCGCGCAGGGCGTCGCGGGCGGCGGCTACCGTGATCGGGCGGGCGAACTCGCAATTGATCGCTTCGGCGTGGCCGATGAACACCGGCACCCGCACGCAGGTCGCGCTTACCGCGATGTCTGGGTCGAGGATCTTTCGCGTCTCGACCGCCATCTTCCACTCTTCCTTCGTCGAGCCGTCTTCCATGAAGACGTCGATATGCGGGATCACGTTGAAGGCGATCTGCTTGGTCAGGTGCTCGGGCTTGATCTGGTCGTTGACATAGACCGCGCGGGTTTGCCGGAAGAGCTCGTCCATGGCCTCGCGACCGGCGCCCGACACCGACTGGTAGGTCGCGACGACCACCCGTTTCAGCTTGGCGAGGTCGTGCAGCGGCTTCAGGGCGACGACCATCTGGATCGTCGAGCAGTTCGGGTTGGCGATGATGCCGCGCTTCTGAAAGCCCGCGATGGCCTTCGGATTGACCTCGGGCACGACCAGCGGCACGTCGGGGTCCATGCGCCAGTGCGAGGTGTTGTCGATGACGACGGCGCCGGCCTTGGCGGCGCGCGGGGCAAAGGCCGCGGACACCTTGGCGCCCGGCGACGACAGCACGATGTCGATGCCGCGGAAGTCGAAACTGTCGAGCGCCTGGACATCGAGCACGTCGTCGTCGCCGAACGACACCTGCTTGCCGATCGAGCGCGACGAGGCGAGCGCGATCACGTCGTCGGCCGGAAACTCGCGTTCGGCCAAAACGCTCAGCATCTCGCGCCCGACATTGCCGGTCGCGCCGACCACCGCTACCTTGAAGCCCATGATAACTCCCCCGGGGAGTTGGATTGCCGAACCGGATCACTTACGATGCCGGACACTGCTTGACAAGCATCGCCGGCCGTTTTGTCGCCATGAATTATGCCGATTTCTGGGCGGCCTATCTTGGCAGCCATGCCGACCGGCGCACTCGCGCGCTGCATTACGCCGGGACGCTGGCGGCGCTGGCCGCGCTGGCGCTCGGCGCGGCGGGAGCGGGGTGGGGCTGGTTCGTGGCGGCGCCGGTGCTCGGCTACGGACCGGCCTGGCTCGGCCACGCCGCCTTCGAGCGCAACCGGCCCGAGACCTTTAGTCATCCGGCCTGGTCGCTGATAAGCGATTTCCGCATGCTCGGCTGCTTTCTGTCCGGACGGCTCGGGCCGGAATTGCGCCGGGCGGGAGTGAAGAAATGACCGCTTTGCCGCTCATCCAGTACGACGAGGCCGGACCCGAGGTGCGTGCCGTCTACGACGACATCATGGCGACGCGAAAGACCGACTGGATCAACAATTTCTGGAAGGCGCTGGCCAACGACCCGGCCACGCTCCGCCGCACCTGGGAGAGCATCAAGGAGGTCATGGCGCCGGGTGCGCTCGACCCCGCGGTCAAGGAGCTGATCTATCTCGCGGTCAGCATCACCAACGGCTGCTCCTATTGCATGGCCTCGCACGGCGCGGCGGCCAAGCGGCTCGGCATGACCAAGGAGATGTTCGGCGAATTGACCGCGATCGTCGGCATGGCGAACGAGACAAACCGCCTGGCGGACGCCTATCGCGTGCCGGTGGACGCCGTATTCGAAACCCTGTTCTGATAGCGCGAAATTCCGGGAGGATCAGATGGACAACCCCTACGACCGCGGCGCCGAAAACCTCGGCAACATCACCGGCCTCGAGCACGTCAACCTCGAAATCCCGGACCAGGGACTGGCGAGCGAGTTTTACCTGATGGGGCTCGGGCTGACCCGCGACCCATATCTGTTCCCCGGCACCAACAACATGTGGGTCAATGTCGGGCGGACCAGCCAGTTTCACATGCCGAGCGGCGACCCGCTGGTGCTGCGCGGGGTGATCGGCATCGTCGTTCCGAACCGGCAGGAGCTGCTCGCCCGTCTGGAATCGGTCAAGCAGCGGCTGAAGGGCACGAAGTTTTCATACAAACCCGCCAACGATTACGTCGAGGCGACCTGCCCCTGGGGCAACCGCTTTCACCTGCACACGCCGGATGTCGATCGGTTTGGCGCGATCAATCTCGGCATCCCCTATGTCGAGTTCGACGTGCCGATGGGTACGGCCGACGGCATCGCCAAATTCTATCGGGAAATCCTGGGCGCGCACGCGACGGTCGAGGGCAATGGCGGCGGCAAGACCGCGGCGATTGCGGTCGGTCTGAAGCAGCAGCTGCGCTTTAAGGAGACCGGCAAGAAAATCCCCGAATTCGACGGGCACCACCTGCAGGTCTATGTCGACGATTTTGGGAGCCCGCACGAGAAGCTCGCCAAGCTCGACCTGATCACCGAGGAGAGCGACCGCTGCCAGTACCGCTTCGAGGACATCGTCGACATCGATACCGGCAAGGTTCTGTTCACGATCGAGCACGAAATCCGCAGCATGACGCACCCGCTTTATCTGCGGCCGCTGGTCAACCGCAACCCGGCCCAGACCAACCGCACCTACTCGCTGGGCGGCGATGCGTGGAACCCGACCCTCGTGCAGGAGCTCGGCCCCGGCTTCGTCGATCCGAACCCGCTGAAATCGGCGAAGGTGCCGACCATCGTCAAGCGCCGCGCCGAGCGGATGGCCGCCGAAGCGGCGCGGTCGTAGCCCGGCCATGCAGACCGGCACCTATCGCTTTCCGGCGATGGACAGCGTCGTCTATGGCCGTCCCTTTGCCGAGGCGCTGAAGGAGGAGGTCGAGCGCGCCGGGGCGCACGCCGTGTTCCTGCTGGCGAGCGGCACGCTCTCGCGCGAGACCGACACGGTCGATCAGGTGCGCAACGCGCTCGGCAACAGCCTCGCCGGCGTCTGCGCCAAGATCGGGTCGCACACGCCGCGCGCCGATGTCGCCGCCGCGGCGAACCAGGCGCGCGAAGCCGGCGCCGACATGCTGGTGACGCTCGGCGGCGGGTCGTGCACCGATGCGGCGAAGATGGTTGCGCTGTGCCTCGGCAACGGCGTCTCGGCGCCGGAGCAGCTCGATGCCCTGCGCAACCGGGTCGCGGCCGACGGCACGATCGCCCGCGCCGAGGTCAAGCCGCCCTCGGTACGCACGATCTGCATCCCGACGACGCTGTCGGCCGGCGAGTACAGCGGCTCGGCCGGGTGCACCGACACCGTCCGCAACGTCAAGGAGAGCTTCGCCCATACGCTGATGACGCCGAAAACGGTGATCCTCGACCCGCGCGCCAGCATCCACACGCCGGAATGGCTGTTCCTCTCGACCGGCATCCGCGCGGTCGACCACGCGGTCGAGGATATCTGCTCCGATTTTTGCCAGCCGATCTCGGAGGGCGCGTCGTTTCACGCGCTGAGGATGCTTGGGCATGGGCTGCGCGGGGTGAAGGAGGATGCGTTCGACCTCGACGCCCGGCTCGAATGCCAGGTCGGGGCGTGGCTGTCGATGGTCGGTTCGCAGACCGGCGTGCCGAAGGGCGCCAGCCACGGCATCGGCCATGTGCTCGGGGGCACCGCGCATGTGCCGCACGGCTATACGTCGTGCGTGATGCTGCCGCATGTGCTGCGCTTCAATCACCCGGTCAATGCCGAGCGCCAAGCTCGGGTCAGCGAGGCGCTGGGCCGCCCCGGCGTTCCCGCGGCCGATGCGGTCGCCGAGCTGATAGCCGGGCTCGGCTTGCCGATGCGGCTGCGCGATGTCGGCGTCGAAGAGGGGCAGCTCGACCGCATCGCCAAACTGTCGATGCACGACCGCTGGATCCACACCAACCCGCGCAAAATCGACGGGCCTCCAGTGGTGCGGGAACTGCTCGACGCGGCCTGGTGAGCCGCTCGACTCCCCGTCATGTTTATGCTTTTATGCGAATATGAGAACTACCGTAGATCTCCCGGACGAACTCTTCCGCCGCGCCAAGTCCGAAGCGGCGCTTCGCGGCAAAAAGCTGCGGGACCTGATCGAGGAGGGGCTGCGCCTCGTCGTCGACGAACCCTCGCGCGCCGGGAAGCCGGCCCCGCAGGGCAAGCGACTCAGCGCCCACGACCTGATGAAGGATCTTATCTTCGGGGACACGGGAGACGGCCCCACGGACCTATCGACTAACCCGAAATATTTCGATGATTTCGGCCGGTAGGGCCGGTCTTCTGCTCGATACCGGCCCGCTGGTCGCATATCTCTATCCGCGGGACGCGTATCACGATTGGGCACTCGAGCAGTTTTCCCGGCTCGACCCTCCATTCCTGACCTGCCAGCCGGTGATCACGGAAGCCTGTTTTCTGCTCGTGCGCAATGGGCTTGCGGCCGCACATGTGCTGGAGACGATCGAGCGCGGAGTCGTCTCGCTCGCCTTTTCGATGGCCGACCATATTCCCGGCCTCCGCCGGCTGATCGACCGCTACGCCAATGTCCCGATGTCGCTGGCCGACGCGTGTCTCGTGCGGATGGCCGAGCTCGTGGACCTGCCGATCTGTACGCTCGACGCCGATTTCGCGATCTATCGCGCGCATGGCCGGCGGCCGCTAAGATTGATCTCGCCGGCTTTCCGCCCCGGCCTCCACGAACCCTGACGCGGCTGGGAGATCGCGATGAAGCTCAACGGCGCCACCATTCCCGACGAGATCGTCGCCCGCATCGTCTCGCGGCGGGGGACGGAGCATTGCTACGCCGATCTCGTGCCCTCCAAGACCGCGCTTGTCGTCATCGACATGCAGCACGCCTTTATGAACCCGGAGGTCGGTCATGCCGTGTGCCCAGTGGCACTCGACATCGTTCCGGCGATCAATCGCCTCGCCGGCGCGGTACGGGAAAGTGGCGGCGGCGTCTTCTGGGTGCGGATGACGCACGACGAGAATTGCCTCGAGGACTGGTCCGTCGCCTTCGCGATGGCGACGCCGGAGGGGCGGGCGCGGCGGGTCGCGGCGCTGACCGCCGGTTCGCTCGGGCACAGCCTGTGGCCCGATCTCGACGTTCGGCCGCAGGATGAGATCGTCGATAAATACCGGTTCAGCGGGTTTCTGCCCGGTACCTCCGATCTCGCCGACCGGCTGCGGGCGCGCGGCTTCGATACGGTGCTGATCACCGGCACGGTCACCAATGTGTGCTGCGAAAGCTCCGCGCGCGACGCGATGATGAGCAATTTCCGCACGATCATGGTCAGCGACGGCAACGCGGCGCTAAGTCAGGACGAGCACGACGCGGCGCTGACCGCCTTCTACAACGTGTTCGGCGACGTCATGGATACCGACATGATTATTGCTGCGCTGTCTCGGGCCCGCGCCGCCAAGGCGGCGTAGCCGCCAGATCGAGCGCCAGTCCGAGCAGCATCGCCGTCGCGGCGAGCGCGAACAGCACGGGATAGCCGTGCTCGGCATGGGCGAAAATGTACGAATAGACATAGCCGGCAACCGCCTGACCGAGCGCGAAGGCCAGCGTGCAATAGCTCCACGCGGCGGCCTGGCGGGTCGGGTCGCTCGGGATCAGCTCGTGGGTGCGGCCGATCACGATTGCGACGCTGCCCGGCACGGAGGCGCCGATCACCAGGCTCGACAGCAGCAGCGCCGGCGCGGCGGTCGAGACCAGCATCAGCGCGACGCAGGCCGCCTGCCAGGCGAACGCCGCGCGCAGCAGGGTGCGAAAGCCGAAGCGGGCGCCGAGATGACCGGCGACCAGCGGGCCGGCCAGCGCGCCGAGCCCGAAGACGGTCCAGTAATGCCCGCCGGCGGCGAGGCCTCGGCCAAGCCCGCGGGCAATGAAATCGACCAGGAACACCATGTGCGGCACCTGTCCGGCCGCGATCAGCGCGTATTCGAGATAGAGCGCCCTGAGCGCGGTCGAAGAGCCGGGCGGCGAGGACGACGGGGCCGGGGCCGCGGCCTGCGGCCAGCAGCGCCAGGTCGCCGCGGTCAGGGCCAGCGCGAGCGCGGCGAGGCCAAACCATGCCTCGCGCACGCCCCATTCGACGAGCGCCGGCACCAGCGTCCCCGACGCGGCGATGCCGAGCCCGACCCCGGTGAAGATCGCCCCGCCGGCGATCGCGCGCCGCTCCGGCGGCAGGTCGGCGAGGACGGCCGGCGCCGCCAGCGCCATCGCCGCGCCGCCGGTCAGCCCGCTGATGAAGCGCCACACGAAATACCAGCCGAAACCGAGAGGGAAGGCGCAAGCGAGAAGGCTCGCCGCCGTCAGCGCCATCGCGCCGCGCAAGGTCTTCGCCGCGCCAAGCGCCTGTCCGACGCGGCGGGCGGCGAGGGCGCCGGCGAGGTACCCGGCGAGATTGGCTGCGCCAAGATACACGGCTGCCGAGGGCGCGAACCACCCGGCCGCGATCAGCGCCGGGATCAGCGGCGTGTAGCCGAACCGGGCGAGGCCGATGGCGACCAGATTGGCCGACAGCGCGGCCAAGGTCGCGCGGGTCGGGTGCATCGCTCGGCTCTCCCTCGCTTCCCCGGGGTGAACCCGGACAGGCGCTCTGCGTAGCCGAACCCGGGCGCGCAGGCCAGCGGTTGGCCGGCCAATTCGGTTTCGCTCGAAGCGACGCGCGCCTCACGGCGGCGGCGAGGTCCGAGACCCGCCGCCGCGCGGGCGATCGTCAGACTATGGCCAGGGGCTGCGGATCGCGGCGGGGGCGCCCTTGACGTCGAGCGTCTTGCCGGCGGTCAGCTTCTTGCCGTCCCACCGGAAAACGTTCAGGCCATGGTCGATCATGCTTTCGACCAGCACGGTCTTGCCGTCCTTGGAGAACGCGATGCCCTGCGACCAGCGGCCGATCGGCGCCTCGGTCAGCGGATTCAGCGTCCCGTCGTCGGCGACCGCAAACATCCATAGCCGTCCGTGATCGTGATACAGCGGCGAGTTGCTTGGCCGGGTCGAGCCGTTGACCGAGGCCACGGCGAGATACTTGCCGTCCGGTGAGAACTTGACCCCCTCTGGCGAACTCGGGACGGAGGCGGTGTATACGGTGTTCGGCGGGTCGCGGGTCAGGTCGATGATGCTGACCGTGCCGATATCGCCGGTGCCGCCGCCGCCCATGTTGCCGACCACGGCGTGCTTGCCGGCCTTGTCGATATCCAGCGTGTACGGGCTGACCCCGGTGACGATCGTGTGCTTGCTGATTGTGGTCTTGGCCCCCTCGGTGTCCATCCAGGCAAGCTTGTTGTCGCCGTAGAGGGTGGCAAGAGCGTGTTCGGCGTCCGGCGTGAACATCACCGAGCTCGGCATGCTCTTTTCGTCGCCGACCTTCACAACCCCGCCCGCCGCCTTGGCCACGTTCTCGCCGCGCACGGTGAACGGAGACAGCGTGCCCGCGGCGCGATTGGCGATCAGGCCGTAGACGCCGTCGGAATCGACCGAGACCTCGTTGGCGCCCTTGCCGGCCTGGAAGGTCTCGACCACCTTGGGCGGCGAGGCCTTGAGGTCGATCACCGAAACCTGGTCGTTCTCGATGATCTTGGTCGGGTCCTTCGGATCGATCTTGCTCGCCGAGGTGACGATCACCCATTTCTCGTCGGGCGAAATCCAGATCGAGTTCGGCGAGCCGACGACGCTGGTCGGCGCGTCGATGTTGGCGACGAGCCTGGGCGGATAGACGCCGACATCGACGATCGCGACATTGTCGGGCGGCGGGTTCTTGCCCGGTCCCATCACGCCGTTGGTATTGACGCTGTGGTTATCGTTGGCGACCGCGATCAGGTCGGCGGAAGCCGGCCGCGTCAAGGCGGTGGCGGCGAGCGCGGCGAGAGCGAGAGGCCAGGCAAAGCGCTTCATGGCGGTGTCCCCCCAGTACGACGGCGGCGAACCCGCCTGTCAGGGGAAACGATACAAGGTTTCTTCGCCGGCGGGAAAGGGGAGGCGGCGCTACACCGTCTTTTCCAGTGCGTTGAGCACCGCGTCGCCCATCTCGCGGGTCCCGATGCCCGGCAGGCTCGCGGCGCGGATGTCGTTGGTCCGGGCGCCGCTGGCAAGCGCCTGGCGCACCGCGTTCTCGACCAGATCGGCCTCGTCGCCGAGATCGAACGAATAGCGCAGCATCATCGCGAAAGAGAGGATGCAGGCGAGCGGGTTGGCGACGCCTTTACCGGCGATGTCGGGAGCGCTGCCGTGGACCGGTTCGTAGAGCGCCTTGCGCCGCCCGCTCGCGTCGGCGGCGCCGAGCGAGGCCGAGGGCAGCATGCCGAGCGACCCGGTCAGCATCGCCGCGCAGTCGCTGAGGATGTCGCCGAACAGGTTGCTGGTGACGATCACGTCGAATTGCTTCGGCGCGCGGACGAGCTGCATCGCGCAATTATCCGCATACATGAACGACAGCTCGACATCGGGATAGTCCGGCTTCACCCGGTTGGCGACCTCGCGCCACAACAGGCCCGACTCCATCACATTGGCCTTGTCGACCTCCATCAGCCGCTTGTTCCGCTTGCGCGCCAGCTCGAAGGCGGCGCGGACCACGCGCTCGATCTCGTGCTCGGTATAGACCTCGGTGTTGATCCCGCGCTTGCTGCCGTCGGCCATCGTCTCGACGCCGCGCGGGTCGCCGAAATAGATGCCGCCGGTCAGCTCGCGCACGATCAAGAGGTCGAGCCCGGCGACCAGCTCGGTCTTGAGGCTCGACGCGTCGGCGAGCGCCTCGAACACGACGGCCGGGCGCAGATTGGCGAACAAATCCATCTCCTTGCGCAGGCGCAGGAGCCCGCGCTCGGGCTGGAGCTGGAACGGCAGCGTTTCCCATTTCGGCCCGCCGACCGAGCCGAACAGCACCGCGTCGGCGGCCTGCGCCTGGGCGAGCGTCGCGTCGGTCAGCGGCACCCCGTCGGCGTCATAGGCCGAACCGCCGACCAATCCGTGGCCGATGTCGAAGCTGGCGATGCGGCGGTTGTCGAAGAATTCGACGACGCGCATGACCTCGCCCATGATTTCGGGGCCGATGCCATCGCCGGGCAGGACCAGGACCTTGCGGTTGGAATGCGACTGCGCCACCGCCTACCGCCCTTTCTGCGTCATGCCGAACTGCCACGGGCGGGCCAGCTCGGCCTTCTTCTCATAGCTGCCGATATCGCCGGATTTCTGCTCGGTGAGGCCGATATCGTCGAGGCCGTTCAACAGGCAGTGCTTGCGGAAGGCGTCAATCTCGAAATGCACCTTCTCGCCGTCCGGGCGCGAGACGGTCTGGTTTTCGAGGTCGACGGTCATCACCGCGTTCGCGCCCTTCTTCGCGTCCTCCATAAGCTCGTCGCAAATTTCCTTAGGTAGAGCAATAGGAAGGATGCCGTTCTTAAAGCAGTTATTGTAGAAGATGTCGGCAAAGCTCGGCGCGATCACACACCGTATGCCGAAATCGAGCAGCGCCCAGGGAGCATGCTCGCGGCTCGACCCGCAGCCGAAATTATCGGCGCCAACGAGGATCTTGGCCTGGCGGTAGGGAGCCTGGTTGAGCACGAAATCCGGGTTCTCGGACCCGTCCGGCTTGAACCGGATCTCCTGGAACAGCCATTGCGACAGGCCGGTCCGCTTGATCGTCTTCAGATAGATCGCCGGGAAGATCTTGTCCGTGTCGAGGTTGATGATCGGCAGCGGCGCCGCGACCCCGGTCAGCTCGGTGAATTTGTCCATGAAACCTCTCCTCAGCCCAAATCGCGCACATCCGCGAGGTGGCCGGTGACGGCGGCGGCGGCGGCCATGGCCGGGCCCATCAGGTGCGACTTGGCGTTCTTGCCCTGGCGGCCCTCGAAATTGCGGTTCGACGTGGTGGCGACGCGCTCGCCGTTCATCGCCTTGTCGTCGTTCATCGACATGCACATCGAGCAGCCGGCGTCGCGCCATTGGAACCCGGCCTCGACGAAGATGCGGTCGAGACCCTCTTCCTCGGCCTGGTGCTTGACGTGACCGGAGCCGGGGACGACCAGCGCGGTGACGCCGTCGGCGACCTTACGGCCCTTGGCGATCGCGGCGGCGGCGCGGAGGTCCTCGATGCGGCTATTGGTGCAGGAGCCGATAAAGACCCGCTGAACCGGCACGTCCATCAGCCGGGTATTCGGGGCGAGCTGCATGTATTGCAGCGCGCGCTCGATAAAGGCGCGCTTCAGTGGGTCGGCCTCATCCGCCGGGTTCGGCACGCGGCCGGTGACCGGCGCGGCCTGCTCGGGGTTGGTGCCCCAAGTGACGTGCGGCGCGATGTCCTTGGCGTCGAGATGCGCCTCCTTGTCGAATTTCGAGCCGGGATCGGAGGGGAGGGTGCGCCAATAGGCCTCCGCCTGCTCCCACGCCGCGCCCTTCGGCGCGAACGGGCGGCCCTTGACGTAGGCGATGGTCTTTTCGTCCGGCGCGACGAGGCCGGCGCGGGCGCCCGCCTCGATCGACATGTTGCAGACGGTCATGCGCCCTTCCATCGACATCTCGCGGAAGGTGCTGCCGGCATATTCGAAGACGTGCCCGGTGCCGCCGGCGGTGCCGATCTTGGCGATGATCGCGAGGATCACGTCCTTGGGGCTGACGCCGGTGCCGAGCGTGCCGTTGACGTCGATCAGCATGTTCTTGGCCGGCGCCTGGATCAGCGTCTGGGTGGCGAGCACGTGTTCGACCTCGGAGGTGCCGATGCCGAAGGCGAGGGCGCCCATCGCGCCGTGCGTCGCGGTGTGGCTGTCGCCGCAGACGATCGTCATGCCCGGTTGGCTCAGCCCCTGTTCGGGGCCGATCACGTGGACGATGCCCTGGTCGATGCTGGTGATCGGGAAATACGGGACGCCGAACTCCTTGACGTTGCGTTCGAGCGTCTGGACCTGAAGCAGCGAGTCGGGCTCGGCGATCCCGGCGACGCCCGCGGCGCGGTTGACGGTCGGGATATTGTGGTCGGCGACCGCCATCGTCTTGTCCGGGCGGCGGACGCCGCGCCCGGCGAGCTTCAGCCCCTCGAAGGCCTGCGGGGTCGTCACTTCATGGATCAGATGAAGATCGATATAGATCAGATAGGTGCCCTCGCCCTGCGGGGCGATGACGTGGCTGTCCCAAATCTTGTCGAACAGCGTGCGCGGCTGCGCCATGATGCGTCTCCTGCTACGGCTTACGAGTCGGCTGCTTCCGTGGCGGCCGGAGCGGGACGGCCGCGGTC
The DNA here is from genome assembly GCA_036273175.1 of Allostellaceae bacterium. Taxonomy (GTDB): domain Bacteria; phylum Pseudomonadota; class Alphaproteobacteria; order ATCC43930; family CGMCC-115725; genus DATARH01. The sequence continues at coordinate 3,250 of DASUIE010000312.1, read as the reverse complement.
GCGCTCGGCGATGCGGGCCGCCTTGCCGGTGCGGCCGCGCAGGTAATAGAGCTTGGCCCGCCTGACCGCGCCGCGGCGCACTACCTCGATCGCGGTGATCCGCGGCGAATGCAACGGGAAAACGCGCTCGACGCCTTCGCCATACGAGATTTTGCGGAGCGTGAAGCTCGAATTGATCCCGGCGTTCTTGCGGGCGATGCAGACGCCCTCGAAGGCCTGGATGCGCTCGCGCTCACCCTCGACGACCTTGACCGAGACGCGCACGGTGTCGCCCGGCTGGAATTCGGGGATCGCCCGCTCGGCGGTGAATTTCGCGACCTGTTCGGCTTCGATCTGCTGCAGAAGATTCATCACGTCACCTCTTGCTTTTCTCGCTTGGCGCTGTGCCGCGCCCACAAATCGGGGCGGCGTTCGCGGGTCAGGCGCTCGGCCTCGCCACGCCGCCAGTCGCGAATGCGCCGGTGGTCGCCCGAGACCAGGATTTCGGGAACCGGCCGCCCCTGCCAGGATTGCGGCCGCGTGTAATGAGGATACTCGAGGAGATCCTCGGTAAAGCTTTCTTCTTCCAGCGTTTCGGTCGACCCGACGACCCCCGGTAGCAGGCGCACGCAGGCATCGATCAGCGCGATCGCCGCCGGCTCGCCGCCCGAGAGCACGAAATCGCCAAGGCTCACCTCCTCGATCGACCGCGCCTCCAGCAGGCGCTCGTCGATGCCCTCGAACCGGCCGCAGATCAGCGTCACCCCGGGCCCGGCCGCGAGCGCGCGCACCCGCGCCTGATCGAGCGGCCGGCCGCGCGGCGACAGATGGATCAGCGGTCCCGCACCGTTCGCGCCGGAGATCGCGGCGTCGAGCACATCGGCGCGCATCACCATGCCCGGCCCGCCGCCGAACGGCGCGTCGTCGACCGAGCGGTGGCGGTCGGTCGCGAAATCGCGGATATCGACCGTATCGAGCCGCCACAGCCCCTCGCGCAGCGCCTTGCCGGCCAGCGAGAAAGCGAGCGGTCCCGGCAGCATCTCCGGGAAGATCGTCAGCACGGTGGCGCGCCAGGTCATGCCGGGACCTTTCGCGGCGCCTTGGGCGGGTCGAGCAGCCCTTCCGGCGGGTCGATCACGACATGGCCGGCGGCGACATCGATCACCGGCACCGCGGCGCGGGTGAACGGCACCATGACCGGCTGCCCCTCGGCGCGCGCGATCTCCAGCGTGTCGCCAGCGCCGAAATCGTGCACCGCGCGGATTTCGCCGAGCCGCGCGCCATCGCCAAGCACCGCCGCGAGCCCGATCAGGTCGGCGTGGTAGTATTCCTCCTCGGCCGGCGGCGGCAGCGCCTCGCGCGGCAGGTACAGCCGCATCCCGCGCAGCGCCTCGGCCTGGTCGCGGTCGGCGATCCCGGCGAGCTTGGCAATCACCACATCGGCCTTGCCCGGACCGATTACGTGGAGCGTGAACCGCGCCGTGCCGTCCTCATCCTCAAGGGGACCGTAGGCGGCGACATCCTTGGGCCGCTGGGCAAAGCTCTTCACCTTCACCGCCCCGCGCACGCCATGCGCGGCGGTGACGACGCCGAGACAGACCCGACGGTTGGTGGAGAGCATGGGCGGCGACCCCGTTCCGCTCTAGGCGCTGCCGGCCGCGGCGCCGGCGGCCTCGGCCGCCTCCTTGGCGCGCTCCTGCGCCTTCTTCTTCGGCGCCGACTTGATCGGCGTGTCGCGCCGGGCCGGCGCTTCCCGCAATCCGGCGGCGCCGAGGAACTTGGCGACCCGCTCGGTCGGCTGCGCGCCGACGCCGAGCCAATGCTGCAGCCGCTCGGTCTTCAATGTCACGCGGTCGGCGTGATCGCGCGCGAGCATCGGGTTGTAAGTCCCGAGCTTCTCGATAAACCGCCCGTCGCGCGGGCTGCGCGCGTCGGCGACGACGATGCTGTAGAACGGCCGCTTTTTCGCGCCGCCGCGGGCCAGCCGGATTTTCAACGCCATGCAACGACCTCTCTAGAGATGGGGTTACCGCCGAAACCCGCCGGGCATCAGCGCCGACATGCCGTGGCGCATCAAGCCTCTTTGGCCGAGCTTCTTCATCTTTTTCATCATCCCGGCCATGTCCTGGTACTGCTTCAATAGCCGGTTGATCTCTTGCACCGAAGTGCCTGATCCAGCGGCGATACGGATGCGCCGCGAGGCATTCAGAAGCTTCGGGTTCTTGCGTTCGCGCCGGGTCATCGACGAGATGATCGCCTCCTGCCGCACCAGGAGCTTCTCGTCGATATTGGCGGCGTCGATCTGTTTCTTGATCTTGCCGATGCCGGGGAGCATGCCGAGCATGCTGCTCATCCCGCCCATGCGGCGAAGCTGGCGGAGCTGGCCCGCGAGGTCGTCGAGATCGAACTGCCCTTGCGCGAACTTGGCGGCAAGGCGCTCGGTCTCGTCCTTGTCGGCGGTCTCGGCGGCCTTCTCGACCAGGCTGACGACATCGCCCATGCCGAGGATGCGGCCGGCGACGCGGCCGGGATGGAACGGCTCCAGCGCCTCGACCTTTTCGCCGGTGCCGATAAAGACGATCGGCTTGCCGGTGACGTGCCGCATCGACAGGGCCGCGCCGCCGCGCGCGTCGCCGTCGGTGCGGGTCAAGACGATGCCGGTGAGGCCGGTGCGGTCCGAGAACGCCTTGGCGACGTTGACCGCGTCCTGGCCGGTCATCGCGTCGGCGACGAGCAAGGTCTGGTGCGGGGTCGCCGTGTCGCGGACGGCGGCGACCTCGATCATCAGCTCCTCGTCGATGTGGAGCCGGCCCGCCGTGTCGAGCAGGATCACGTCGTAGCCTTCGGTGCGGCCGACCTGCATGGCCCGCTTCGTGATCTCGACCGGGCGCTGGCCCTTGACGATCGGCAGCGTGTCGACCTCGACCTGGCGGCCGAGCTGGGCGAGCTGCTCCTGCGCCGCCGGCCGCTGCACGTCGAGCGAGGCCATCAGCACCTTCTTGCGGTCGCGCGTCTTGAGGCGCAGCGCGATCTTGGCCGCCGTCGTCGTCTTGCCCGAGCCTTGCAGTCCGACCAGCATCACCGCGACCGGCGCCGGCGCATTCAGGTCGAGACCTTCGCCGCGATGGCCCTCGTCGCCGGCCAGCACCTTGACGAGGTGGTCGTGGACGACCTTGACGACCATCTGGCCGGGAGTGACCGAGCGCAGCACGGCCTGGCCGACCGCCTCGCCGCGCACGCCGTTGACGAAGTCCCGCACGACCGGCAGCGC
>DASUIE010000311.1:0-16591 GCA_036273175.1 Allostellaceae bacterium | reverse complement strand
AGGCTCGCGCGCACCGCCTCCCGGTGCGGTACGACGATGTCGAACCGGGTCAGTACGGCGAGGCGGATTCGCGCGGTGGTGCCGGGGTTTTCGAGCGCGGCCCGCTCCAGGCGGTCGAGCATGCGCCGGTCGGCCCAGCGGCTGAACCCGGCCACGAGGTCGGGCGGGCCGCCGGGAAACAGCGCCTGCGCTTCGCTTTCGGCGATGTCGCAACGCTGCGCCGCGACCCGGAGCGCAGCCTGGGTCCAGCCGTCGAAGGGCACGTCGGGCAGCAGGGCCTCGATCAGCCGGTCGCGGTCGCTTTCGGCGAGCGGGCTCTTCATGCCTTGACGAACTCGGCGAGGTCGATCGGGTGGCGCTGCAATTCCTCGAGGAATACCAGCAACCGGTGATCGGTGATGCGCTGCGGGTAGAGAATGCCGTCGAGATGGTCGTATTCGTGCTGGACGACGCGGGCGTGAAACCCCGCCGCCTCGCGCACGATCTCCTCGCCGTCGAGCCCGAGCCCGCGGTAGCGGACGCGCAAGTGACGCGGCACCACCCCGCGCAGCCCGGGTACCGATAGGCAGCCCTCCCAGCCGAGCACGCGCTCGTCGCCGACCGGCTCGATCTCGGGGTTGACCAGCACGGTCAGCGGCTGCTCGCCGTCGCCGGGCAGATCGCCAACCCGCTCGCCGAGCACCTGGAACACCAGAATGCGGTGGGGCGCGTGCACCTGCGGCGCGGCGATGCCGGTGCCGCCCGCATCCTCCATCGTCTCGATCATGTCGGCGGCGAGTTGGCGGACCCACGGCGCCGTCGGGTCTGGAACCTCCCGGGCACGGCTGCGCAAGACCGGATGGCCCATGCGGGCGATCTTGAGGAGAGCCATAGGGTTAATATGAGCCGACGGGCGCGGCTTCACAACGGGCGGCGGAAATGCTAGCGTTTGCTCTTCTCGCCCATTGACGGAGCAGCCTCCCCGTGCAAGTCCTCGTTCGCGACAACAACGTCGATCAGGCCCTCAGGGCCTTGAAGAAGAAAATGCAGCGCGAGGGCGTGTTCCGGGAAATGAAGCTTCGCCGCAACTACGAGAAGCCTTCGGAGCGCCGCGCCCGCGAAAAGGCCGAGGCCGTGCGTCGCTACCGCAAGCTCCTGCGCAAGCGCATGGAGCGCGAGGGGTACTAGGCGCCCCAGCTCTACTCGATAACCGATTACTCGATAACCTGGTCCGCCCGGACCAGGATGTCTTTCGGTATCGTCCAGCCCAGCCTCGCCGCCGTCCCGGCGTTGACGACAAGCTCGAATTGCTCCGGCTGCTCGATCGGCAAATCCGCCGGAGAGCCACCTTTCAGGATGCGATCGACGTAATACGCCAGCCGCCGGACCCCCGCGGCCTGGTTGGCGCCGTACGTCAATAGCGCGCCGGCCGCCGCAAACACCGCCCAATCGGAGATGGCCGGCAGCCGCGCCTGCATCGCCATCGGGACGATACGGTCCTGGTACCCGGTGAATATCGGCTGGACGATGACCGCCTCGCATCCCTCTCCGCTCATCCCGTTGAACAGGCTTTGGTCGATCGCGACCGGCCCGTCCACGAGCCGCACGGCGAGGGCGACGCCAAGCGAGTCGGCGGCGAGCTGGGTCTCATGCACGAAGGTCTTGGTGTTCGGGTCCTTGCTTGAGCCGAGAAAGGCGACCTTGCGCAACCCGGGGCGGATCTGCTTCAGCAAGCCCAGCCGTTTTCCCGCCAAGTCGGTCAGCAGCAGGGAAACGCCGGTGAGGTTGCCGCCGGGGTGCGACAGGCTCGGGACCAACCCGGTCGCGAGCGCATTGGCCGTATACATGACGATCGGAATCGTCTGCGTCGTCTTCTTCGCGATATGGATCGCCGGGGTCGCGACCACGATCAGCAGGTCGACCGGCTCGCGGACCAGCTTGAGCGCGGCCTCCCGGGTCAAGGCCGGATCGCCGGCGGTGAAATGCGCCTCGACCTCGTAATTCGTGCCGTCGACATAGCCGAATTGCCGCATGCCCTCGCGAAAGCGGTCCAAATCCACCTTCATCGACGGCGGAAACCAGCTCAAAAACCCGATCTTGGTCTTTTTCTCGGCCGCGGCGGCAGGCAGAGGCGCAAAAGCGGACAGACAGGCGGCAACAAACAGGCGGCGGTTCACGGCTACTCCAGCGCTTTGACGATCTCCTCGCACATCTTCTTCGCGTCGCCGAACAGCATCATCGTGTTGTCGCGGTAGAAGAGCTCGTTCTCGACACCGGCGTAGCCCGAGGCCATCGAGCGCTTGACGAACAGCACCGTCTTCGCCCGCTCGACATCGAGGATCGGCATGCCGTAGATCGGCGAGGTTCGGTCCGTCTTCGCGGCCGGGTTGGTCACGTCGTTGGCGCCGATCACGAAGGCGACGTCGGTCGACGGGAAGTCGCGGTTGATCTCATCGAGCTCCATCACCTCGTCGTAGGGCACGTTGGCCTCGGCCAGGAGCACGTTCATGTGCCCCGGCATGCGGCCCGCGACCGGGTGGATCGCGTACCGGACATTGACGCCGTCCTTGGTCAACAGATCGGCCATCTCGCGCAGCGCGTGCTGGGCCTGCGCGACCGCCATGCCATAGCCGGGCACGACGATCACCGAGCCCGCGTTCTTGAGGATGAAGGCGGCGTCCTCGGCGCTGCCCGACTTGACCAGCCGGTCGCCGGCGCCCGCCCCGGCCGGAGCCTCGCCGCCCTCGCTGCCGAACCCGCCCAGGATCACGTTGAAGATCGAGCGGTTCATCCCCTTGCACATGATGTAGCTGAGGATCGCGCCCGACGAGCCGACGAGGGCGCCGGTGATGATCAGGAGGCTGTTCGACAGCGTGAAGCCGATGCCGCAGGCCGCCCAGCCCGAATACGAGTTCAGCATCGAGATGACGACCGGCATGTCCGCGCCGCCGATCGGCAGGATCAGCAGAAACCCGAACGCCAGTGCCAGGATCACCAGCAGCCAGAACGCCGCCGGCGACTCGCTGACGCAGAACAGCGCGATCAGCGCAATGATCGCGAGGCCCAGCGCGGCATTGAGGATGTGCTGGCCCGGAAAGACCAGCGGCCTTCCCGAGACCAGGCCCTGCAGCTTGGAGAAGGCGACGATCGAGCCGGTAAAGGTGATCGCGCCGATGGTGAGCCCGATCCCCATCTCGATGAGGCTCGCCGGATGGATATTGCCGCGAACGCCGATGCCGTAGGCCTGCGGCGCGCTGAACGCGGCGATGGCGACGCAGACCGCCGCGAGGCCGACCAGGCTGTGAAACGCGGCGACCAGCTGCGGCAGCGCGGTCATCTGGATCTGGCGGGCGACATAGGTGCCGATCGCGCCGCCGATCACCAGGCCGGCGATGATCAGCCAATAGCTGACGACACCGGGGGTCGCGAGGGTCGTCAGAACGGCGATCACCATCCCGGCGATGCCGTAATAGTTGCCGTGCCGCGCCGTTTCCGGCGAGGACAGCCCCTTGAGGGCCATGATGAAGCAGATCGAGGCGACCAGATAAAGGAGCGCCGACAGGCTTTCGCTCACCGCGACCCCGCTCTTATTTTTTCCGCTGGAACATCTGCAGCATCCGCTGCGTGACGATAAACCCGCCGAAAATGTTGACTGCCGCGAGGGTCACGGCGACGAACCCCATGATCTTGGCGAAGCTGATCCCGGTCGGTCCGGCCGCGATCAGCGCGCCGACGATGATGACGCTGGAAACGGCGTTGGTGACGCTCATTAGCGGCGAATGCAGCGCCGGCGTCACCCGACACACGACGTAGTAGCCGACGAAGACCGCGAGCACGAACACGGTCAGCTCGAACACGAACGGCGTGCCGGCATGCGCGGCCTGCTGGTTCGAGATCGTCAGGTTTTCCGCCAGGTCGCGGAGCTGGTTGGCGAGCTGCTGGGCGCTGCCGGCGAGCTCGGCTGCCTGCTGGGAAAAGGCGGCGGGGTCGGCCATCTCGTCTCCGGTTCAGCTGGCGGCGGAAGCGGGTTCGGCCGGGGCGAGGGCCGGGTTCACGATGACGCCATCCATCGTCAGCAGCGTCGCCTTGACGATTTCGTCGGCGGTGTCGACGCGGAAGTGCTTCTCCGCATCGAACAAGAGTGCCAGGAACGCCATCAAGTTGCGTGCATAGAGCATGCTGGCGTCGACCGCGATGCGCGACGGAAAATTCAGGTGGCCGACGATGCGGACGCCGTTTCCCGTGGTGACGACCGCGCCGGCTTCGCTGCCCTCGACATTGCCGCCGGCCTCGACCGCGAGGTCGACGATGACCGAGCCGGGCGCCATCGCGCCGACCATGCCCGCGGTCAGGAGAGTGGGCGCCTTCCGGCCCGGAATGAGTGCGGTGCAGATCACGATATCGGTGCGGCGCAGCGCCTCGGTGACCTTCTCGCGTTGGCGCCGCTGATAGTCTTCGCCCATCTCGCGGGCGTAGCCGCCGGACGTCTCGGCGCTTTTCGCGGCCTCCTCGTCGACGGTGATGAAGCTCGCGCCGAGGCTCTCGACCTGTTCCTTGGCGGCGGCGCGCACATCGGTCGCCGAGACGATCGCCCCGAGCCGCCGCGCCGTCGCGATCGCCTGCAGCCCGGCCACCCCGGCGCCCATCACCAGGACGCGCGCCGCCTTGATCGTGCCCGCGGCGGTCATCATCATCGGAAAGGCCCGGCCGAATTCGCCGGCGGCTTCGACCACGGCCTTGTAGCCGGCAAGATTCGCCTGCGACGACAACACATCCATCGTTTGCGCGCGGGTGATACGCGGCACGAGCTCGAGCGCAAAAGCGTTGACCCCGGCCTTGGCGTAGGCCTCCACCTCGTCGCGGCTCTGCATCGGGGCCAGCAGCCCGATCAGCGCGGCGCCGCGCTTGATCCGGCCGAGCTCGTCCGCGTCCGGCCGCTGCACCTTGAGCACGATGTCGGCGTCACCGAGCGCGGCGCTCTCGTCGGGGGAGATTTTGGCGCCGGCGGCCGCGTAGGAGGCGTCGGCAAACCCGGCCTCCCCGCCGGCGCCGGTTTCGACCGCCACGTCGACACCCAGCGCGACCATCTGCTTGACCGTATCCGGCGTCGCCGCGACGCGGCGCTCGTGGGCGCGCCGTTCCTTGACGATGGCGACCTTCATCGCGCGACCGTTTCCCACTCGCCATGCTATTTCGAAGACGGCGCGACAATGCTCCGCAGCGTCCGCTTTGTGAAGAGCGAACCCACACAGTGCGGCGATGCGCGCCTGTGCTTTCGCCACAATTTACCAGCGTGGTAAGGTGAGCCGCCGGGCCGCCGAATCGCACGCGCGCCGCGGTCGAGGTTTCGATGACTAGGCCGTCGGGAATAAACGACGAGGAGGCGCGTTGTCGCAGCGTTGGAACTATGCAGAACCGCCGGTCCGGATGGTCGCTCAGACCGACCCGGTAGGGAAGCGGTTCGGCGATCGGCTGGTCGCGGTTCTGCCCAGGTTGCGCCGGTTTGCCCGCGGCCTGTCGAGGTCGGCGACCGATGCCGACGATCTCGTCCAGGCTGCCTGCGAGCGCGCGCTGGCCCGGGAGCATCAGTTCCAAGAGGGTACGCGGTTCGACAGCTGGATGTTTCGCATCGTGCAAACGATCTGGATCGACCAGCTGAGGGCCCGCGAGGTCCGCAAGGAGGACGGCGATATTGCGGAAGATAGGTTGGGATCGAATGAGTCGGTGCGACGGGCCGAGGCGCGGATCGCCTTGGCGGAGGTGCGCGGCGCGGTCGAACGCCTGCCCCCCGACCAGCGCACGACCCTGATGTTGGTGACGGTGGAAGGGCTCAGCTACAAGGAAGCGGCGGAGGTCATCGGCGTGCCGGTGGGCACGATCATGAGCCGGCTGGCTCGCGCACGGATCGCCTTGCAAAACCAGCTGGACACCGTTTCCGGCGGGAGTACGCGGAATGCCGATGCGCAATGACGAGACCCTGATCGCCTATCTCGACGGCGAGCTCGACAGCCCGGCGCGCCAGGATGTCGATGCCTGGCTCGCGGCCGATGCGGCGGCGCGCGACCGCGTTGTCGCGCTCGCCGCCTCGGCCAGCCTCGTGCGCAGCGCCTTTGCCGAGATCCTGAACGAGGAGGTGCCGGAGCGCCTGATCGCGGCGGCGCGCGACGCGGGGGCCCCGCGGGATGCCGAGATTATCGTGCTCAACCGCCCGGCAAAGACCGCCGTGTCCCGGCCAATCCGGCGCTGGGGGCCGATGGCGGCGGCCGCGGCGCTATTGTTCGGCATCGTGGTCGGCGGCGCCGGAGGGTACTACGGCATCCCGGCCCTGACCGGCCCGGCGGTAAGCCCGCAAATGGCGAGCGCCAATGCCGCGACCAACGACTGGCTCAACAATGCGGCGGGTTATTACAAGCTCGCCGTCGCGTCCGGCGACAACACGCTGCTCGACGTGCCGGCGACCGGCGACCCGAAAGCGGCGCTGCAAAAAATCAGCCAGGATTTACCGCAGCAGGTTCGGCTGCCCAATTTGAAGCCGTGGGGCCTCAATTTCCGCGGCGCCCGGCTCGTCGTCGTCGAGGGGCGCCCGGCGGCGCAACTGATCTATACCACCGACAACAAGGCGATCGGCCCGCTGACGCTGATCATCGGCTCGTCGAAGCAGGCCGACAGCCAGCCGACCTTCGACCACCGCCAGGACGTGAACCTGCTTTACTGGCGGCATCAGGGCCGCGCCTACGTCCTCGTCGGGCAGACCGATATCGGCTACCTCTGGGGCATCGCCAACGACGTCGCCTGGCAGCTCGACGCGATCTAGGAACGTTTGCCGTCCCGTCTGCGGTATAATCCTCGCCCGAGATAATCACGACATCGGATTGCACCCGATGCAATTGCTGCTGGTCGAGGATAACGAGCGCTTTGCCGCCCTGCTGAAGCAGGGCTTGGCGGCGTCCGGGTTCACCGTCGATGTGCTCCCTACCGCGGCCGATGCCACTGCAGCGCTGCGGACCGGGCGCTGCGACCTGGTGATCCTCGACCTGGGCCTCCCCGACGCCGACGGGCTCGACGTGCTGACCGAGATGCGGGACCGCGGCGACGCGACACCCGTGCTGATCTTGACGGCGCGCGGCAGCCTCAAGGACCGCGTCACCGGATTGCAAAACGGGGCCGACGACTATCTGGTCAAGCCATTCGCGCTGGAGGAGCTTGTCGCCCGCCTGCAGGCCTTGCTGCGACGGCCGGGCAACCTTCTTGGTCTCGCGCTGCGGCTCGGCAACGTGACGCTCGACACGATCGCTCGCCAGGTTTTTGTCGGCGAGTCGCCGGTCGCCTTCTCGGCCCGCGAGATCGCGGTGCTGGAGCATCTGCTGCGCCGCAGCGGGCGCGTCGTCGCCAAGACCCTGCTCGAAAACAGCCTTTACGGCCTGTCGCAAGAGGTCGGCTCCAACGCCGTCGAGGTGTATGTCCACCGGCTCCGCCGCCACCTCGCCGAGATCGGCGCGTCGGTACAGGTGCACACCGTACGCGGCGTCGGCTACATGATCGCCGAGGAAGCCGCGGCGTGATCCGCGCCCGCTCGGTCGTCGGCCGGACGATCGCGCTGCACCTGGTCGCGATCTGCGTGACCTCCATCTTCATGCCGCTCGCGCTCTACCTGATGCTCAAGCGCGCCGCCGAGGACCTGCACGACGGCGCCCTGCGCGGGCAGGCTCAGGAGATCCTGCGCTACGTCAAGGTCGAGCCGGATGGCGGGTTCGAGCTGGTGCTCCCGCGCACCTTGTCCGATCTCTATTCGGAAGCGTATGGCCGCTACGCCTATGCCGTCACCGAGGATGACGGCCGCGTTCTGTTTTCCTCGCTCGGCGACGACGAGGCGATTGTGCCGCCGAAGAACCTTTCGCCCGGCGTCTCCTATTTCACGGCGCGTCATGCCGGTTCCGACCTTTACGGGGTAAGCCTGCCGGCCGAGATCGGCGGGCGTCACCTGACGATCCAGGTATCGCAGGATCTCGCTCACCGCGACGTGCTGATCGACGACATCGTCGCCGATTTCTTCTTCCGGGTTGGCTGGATCACGGCGCCCATTTTGCTGCTGTTGCTCGTCATCGACGTGGCGATCTTCCGCCGAGTGCTCAGGCCGATCGTCACCGCGTCCCGCCTCGCCGAGCGCATCGGCCCCTTGCGTACCGATTTGCGCCTGCCCGAGGAGAAAATCCCGCAGGAAGTGCTGCCGCTGGTTCGGGCGGTCAACCAGGCCCTCGACCGGCTGGAGGCGGGTTTCCGCGGCCAGCGCGAGTTCACCGCCGACGCGGCCCACGAGCTGCGCACCCCGCTCGCGATCCTCCGCATGCAGATCGACATGATCCGCGACCGCGATCTCGCGCGCTCGCTGCGTGGCGATGTCGAGAACATGACCCGGCTCGTCAACCAGCTCCTCGAAATCGCCGAGCTGGAAAGCGTGACCATCGGCGCCGACGAGACCGCCGATCTTGTCGCGGTCGCGACCGAGATCGCCGCCTTCATCGCGCCGCTCGCGGTTGCCCAGGACAAGGACATCGCCGTTTCCGGCGCGCGCGAGCCGGTCGAGGTGCGCGGCAGTCCGCACGCCATCGGGCGGGCGCTGCGCAATTTGATCGAGAACGCGCTGGCCCATACGCCGACCGGCACCACCGTGGAGATCGCGGTCGACCCGGACGGGACGGTTCGGGTCGGCGACAGCGGGCCGGGCGTCCCGAGCGCCGATCGCGAGCAAATCTTCCGCCGGTTCTGGCGCCGCGACCGCCAGCGCGGCGGGAATGCCGGGCTCGGCCTCTCGATCGTCGCGCGGATCGCCGAGATGCATGGCGCGACGGTCGCCGTGGCCGACCGCCCCAGCGGCGGCGCTCTCTTCGTGCTCCGCTTTCCGGAAGTGATCGGCCCGCACGCGCGCGAGCCGCAGCCCGAGCTGGTGGAGTAACCTCTCCCTAGCCGGCCGAGCTCGATTGCAGCTGGGTGTAGTTTTCGATCCCGATCTTGCCGATCAAGCCGATCTGGGCCTCGAGGAAGTCGACATGCTCTTCCTCGCCTTCGAGGATCGCCTCGAACAGCTCGCGGCTCACATAGTCCCGCACGCTTTCGCAATGAGCGACCGCCTCGCGCAAGAGCGGCATCGCCGCCTGCTCCAGCTTCAGGTCGCAGTCGAGGATTTCGGCGACCGACTCGCCGATCAGCAGCTTGTTGAGGTCCTGCAAATTGGGCAGGCCGTCGAGGAACAGGATGCGCTCGATCAGCTTGTCGGCGTGCTTCATCTCGTCGACCGACTCTTTGTATTCATAGTCGCCGAGCTTGGTGACGCCCCAATGCTTGAGCATCCGCGCATGCAGAAAGTACTGGTCGATCGCGGTCAGCTCGTTTTTCAGAACCGCGTTAAGATGCTGGATGACGGTGCGATCGCCCTGCATGGTCGGCCTCCGAGCGCCTTTTGGGGAAAGAGCTTACCCGACCGAACGCCTGGCGGAAGCCTCGATTGCAATCAGTCGTCGCCGCCCGCTTGCTGGACGGCGACATTCGCCTCGGATTGGCGAAGCATCTGGCGAACGAACGGCACGCACTTGCCGCATCGCGGCTCGCAGCCGAGCGCGCGGTAGACCATCGATACCGAACACCCCTCCTCGACGCTGTGGCGGCGCACGTCGCGGTCGGTAATGGCGTTGCACAGACAAACATACATGCGCGTGCCTCGGGGGTGTGTGCGAACTATGTAGCAGCGTTGCGAATGCCTCGCAACATCAGTCGCACGCATCCCCGCTATGCACTGGGCTCGGCCGCTCGCTATGCTGCCGCGGAACCAAGACGCGCAACCCCAGGAGGAGACGCCGCCATGCCCGAGACCCCGACCTTTGGCCGCTATGCCGAGATTCCCTACGACCAGATGACCCCGGAGCAGCAGGAAGGCTACAAGTCGCTGATGGAGACGCGCGGGCGCCTCCCCGGCCCAAACAAAATCTATGTCCACAACCCCAAGCTGGTAAAGGTGATGGGCCCGCTTGGCGCCTATTTCCGCACCGGCTACTCCCTTAGCGAGCGGGAACGCGAGATCGCCGTCGTGATCGTCAACAGCAAGTTCCACTCCGCCTATCCGACCAACGCGCATGAGCGCGCCGGCAAGGCGGCGGGGTTGCCCGCCGAAAAGGTCGAGGCGCTGCTGTCGGGGCTGCCGACCTCGTTCGACGACGAGCGCGAGCAGGTGATTTATGAGATGGCGAAATGCCTCACCGAGTCGCGCTGGGTCTCCAAGGGGCTTTTCGACCGCGCGGTCAAGGCGCTCGGCCACGAAGGCATCACCGACGCCATCTGCCTGATGGGGTTTTACAGCAGCGTGTCGATGACCCTCGCCTTCTACGACGTCCCGTCGGGCGCCGAGGGCATGGCCCGCTAGCGTAGCGGCGGGCGGCGGTCAGGCGGCGGCGCGCAGCACCAGATCCGCCGCCTTTTCGCCGATCATGATCGATGGCGCGTTGGTGTTGCCCGAGGTCAGGGTCGGCATGATTGAGGCGTCGGCGACGCGCAGCCCCTCGATGCCGCGAACGCGAAGCTGAGGGTCGACGACCGCCATCGCGTCGGTGCCCATCTTGCAGGTGCCGACCGGGTGGTAGGTCGTCTCGGCCGCGCTCTTGACCCAGTCGATGATTTCGTCGTCGGTCTGGCGCTCGGCGCCGGGCGCGATTTCGCCGACTTCCAGCGGCGCCATCGCCGGCGCGGTCATGATCGAGCGGGCGATACGGATCGCGCGCACGGTCAGCTCGGCATCGACCGGCGCCGACAGGAAGTTAAAGTTGATCGCGGGAGGCCGGCCCGGATCGGCTGAGGTGATGTGGATGTGGCCCTTGCTCTCCGGCCGCATCGGGTGGGCATAGCAGGTAAAGCCGGATTTCTTCGAGATGCGGGGGCCGGTCGGCCCGGGCTCGGTCAGCATCGGGACCCAGCCGAGCAGGAGGTCGGGCGCCTCCAGCCCCTCGCGCGAAAAGACAAAGGCCCGCATCGGCGCCCCGACCGAGGCGAGAAAGCCCTTGCGGAAGAGCGCATAGCGCATCGCCTGATGGACCATGCCGAGCCCGCGGGCTCGGTCGTTCATCGTGTAGCCCCAGCTGCCGACCGACCAGCGGGTGCGCGGCGCATAATGGTCGCGCAAGTTTTCCCCCACCCCCGGCAAGGCGCACCGCACCTCGATGCCGAGCTTTTTGAGCCTCTCCGGATCGCCGATGCCCGACAGCTCCAATTGTTGCGGCGAGTTGATCGTGCCGGCGCAGATTACGACCTCGCGCGAACAGGCCGCCTCGCGCTTCTCGCGCCCGACCGAATATCTGACGCCCGTGCAGCGCGCGCCGTCGAGCACGACCCCTTCGCTCAATGCGTCGGTCTCGATATGCAAGTTTTGGCGACCGCGAACGGGATCGAGATAGGCGCGCGCGGTGCTGACGCGGCGGCCCTTGGCGATCGTCGCCTGGCTCATCACGATGCCGTCTTGCTTGGCGCCGTTGTAGTCGGGGTTGTGGCGGATGCCGACCTCGCCCGCCGCCTTGATCAGCGCCTGGAAGATCGGGTCCGCGGGCGGCGGATCGGTGACGCGGAGCGGCCCGTCGCGCCCGCGGAACCGGTCATCGCCGCCGCCTTCGTAGCTTTCCATGCGCTTGAAGAAGGGCAGCACCTCCTCATAGCTCCAGCCTTGGTTTCCCATCTGCGCCCAGGTGTCGAAGTCCTGCGCCTGGCCGCGCACGAAGGCCATCCCGTTCAAGGAGCTCGACCCGCCCAGCATCTTGCCGCGCGGCACCGGAACCCGGCGGCCGTTGGTGTTGGCCTCCGGCTCGGCGGAATAGAGCCAGTTCGCCGCCGGGTTGGTGATCAGCCGCGCCGACCCGACCGGGATGAACGACCACGGGTGCCCCGGCGGCCCCGCCTCTAGCAGCAGCACCTTGTTGCGCGGGTCGGCCGAAAGCCGGTGCGCGACCGCCGCCCCTGCCGATCCGGCGCCGATGACGATGTAGTCGTAGGTGTCCATGGCGTCAGTTGAGGCCGTAGAAGCCCAGCGCGCCGCCAGCCATCACCTGATGCTTCGCCGCGACGGAGAGAGGCCCGAGCCGGTCGCGCATCATCTGCGGCGCACCGGGGAAAAAACCGTCCTGGTGCGGGTAGTCGGTCGCCCACATGATTTTGTGCGCGCCGATATAATCGGCGAGCACGGCGATGCTGTTCTCGACCGGCTCGAACGAGATCCAGCAGTTGCGCTTGAACAGCTCGCTCGGCCGCATGCTCGGCGCGGTGTCGTTAAATCCTTGGTCGTCGAAGTGACGGTCCATGCGGTCGAGCCACGGCGCGATCCATCCACCGCCCGATTCCAGAAACGCGACACGCAGCCGCGGGTGACGGTCGACGACGCCGCCCCAGATCACGCTCATCGCCACCAGCATCATCTCCATCGTGTGCGAGATCATGTGGCGCGCCGCCCGGTCGCCTTCGAACCGGTCGACCCCCACGGTCGGCATCGCATTGGTCGAGCCCTCGTGGAAGCCGATCGAGAAATCGAGCTCCTCGGCGGTCTTCCAAAACGGCTCATAGATCGGATCGCTGACCATCTTCTTGCCGTGATAGGGGTTGGGCCGCAGGAACCCGCCGCGCATGCCGAGCTTCTCCCGGGCATAGCGCACCTCGGCGATGGCGAGATCGACCGACTGCATCGGCAGCATCGCGACGCCGAACAGCCGCTCGGGGTACGGCTTGCAATAATCGGCGAGCCAGCGGTTATAGGCGCGGCACATCGCGGCGGCGAGCGGCGGGTCCTCGACCGCGCCGGTGAAGAGGCCGAGGCTGGGGTACAGGAACGCGGCGTCGATGCCGTCCGCGTCCATGTCGACGATCCGCGCGTGCGGATCGAACCCGCCCTTTTTCCCCTCGGCATATTTGAGGCTGTCGAGCCTGACGTCACCCTGGCGCACGCCGACGGCGCCGAGGCTGCCGATGCCCCGCGGGTTGCCCAGCAACTTGCCTTCGACGCTGAGCCGCTCCTTGCCGTTTTCGTCGATCACGAAACGCGGCCGGCGGTCGCGAAACTCGGGATCGATGTAGCTGTCCCAAAGATCGAGCGGCTCAAGGATGTGGCCGTCGGCGTCGACTGTGTCGTAAGCGCGCGTCATCGGCGTTTCCTCCGGAGGCTATCGGGCCTCCGATACGCTAGCGCAGCCGCACCCGGCCGGGCTAGCGGAACTCGCCGACCTCCGCCCACACCCCCGCGACCGCCTCGCGCGCGGCCTTGGCCATCAGGCCGCTGTCGTTGGCGATCGTCGTTAGTCGGAAGCCCATGCGGATCATCCGCGCGGCATAGGCGGGCGCCCCGCAATGGATGCCGGGGAAGATGCCGCGCTTGCGGCAGGCCGCGATCAGCACCTCGTACATTCCGAGCTGCTCGGAATCTTCGGTATCGAGCGCCGGCGTCTTGCCCATCGAGAAGGCGAGGTCGCTCGGGCCGACATAGATGGCGTTGATGCCCGGCACGTCGAGGATCGCGTCGATGCTCTCGACCGCCTGGCGCGTCTCGATCATCGGGATCACGAGGACCTCGTCATTCGCGGTCTTCTGATAGCCGCCGGCGACGCCGTAGGCGGCGGCGCGGATGGGGCCGTTGCTGCGCGTGCCCTTCGGCGGGTAGAGCGCATACTGAACGAGCGCCCGCGCCTCCTCGGGCGTGTTGATCATCGGGCAGATGACGCCATAAGCCCCGGCGTCGAGAACCTTGCCGACGATGCCGGGCTCGTTCCACGGCACCCGCACCAGCTTGGTCACCGGCAGCCGGTCCATCGCCTGGAAGCACTGCACCATCGTCTGGTAGTCCTGGACGCCGTGCTGCATATCGACGGTGACGCTATCCCAGCCGCACTGGGCCATGACCTCGGCCGAGAAGCCGGACGGGATCGCCAGCCAGCCGTTGACCGCCGCCTTGCCGGCCTGCCACCGTTCCTTCAGCTTGTTGTCGGCCATGGCATGTCCTTTCGGTTATCGTTTGTCCCGATGTTCTGTCGCATGCCGCCGCACGGAGGGCAATATCCGCGATGTCACTCCAGGTCATCCCGACCGGCGCCGCGCTCGGCGCCGAAATCCGCGGCGTCGATCCGGCCGGACCGATCGACGACGCCACCTTCGCCGAGATCGAGCGCGCCTATGACGAGCACGGCGTGATCTTCTTCCGCGGCGTCAAGCTCACCCCGCCGCAGCAGGTCGCCTTCACCCGCCGGTTCGGCGAGATCGAGTTCAACATTTTCGGCGAGCGCTGGAGCGTCACCGGCAGCCCCGAGATCGTCGTCGTCTCCAACGCGATCGAGAACGGCGCGCCCATCGGCGTGCGCCGCGCCGGCGAGAATTGGCACAGCGACATGTGCTATGCCGCGAGGCCGCCGCGCGGGACGATGCTCTACGCGCTCGAAATCCCCGCTCTGCACGGACTGCCGCTCGGCGACACCGAATTCGCCTCGGCCGCCGCGGCCTGGGAGGCGCTCCCCGAGACCGTGCAGCAGCGCATCGACGGGCGCCGCGCGGTGTTCGATTTCGCCGGCCGCAAGCGCGCCTTTCCGCCGACCCGCGCCGAGACCGACCGCTATCCGCCGGTCTCGCACCCGATCGTGCGCACCCACCCGCATACCGGGCGCAAATGCCTTTACGTGATGCGCGACGACTGCACCGGGATCGTAGGGCTCGACCAGGGCGAGGCCGAGGCGCTCGTCGCCGCCCTCGCCGACCACATCGTCAAGCCCGCCTTCGTCTACCGCCACCAGTGGCGCCCGGGGGACCTCCTCTTGTGGGACAATTGCACGGTCCAGCACCGGGCGATACAGGATTACGACCTGCCGCAGCGGCGGCTGATGCACCGGACCACGATGGGCGGCGCCATCCCGCTGTGACGACTTTTCTTCCGCAGGCTCACTCAGGAGGCGGCCATGCCGGTCATCGACGTTCAGGTTCATCCCTTCGATCGAAATCATCCCGGCCGGCCATGGGCCAGCCCCTCGCACGGGCTCGACTCCGCCACCGGCGACGAGATGGTCGCGGCGATGAACCGGGTCGGGGTCGACGGCGCGATCACGGTCTCGTCGTTCAGCGCCTATGAATACGATCCGAGCTACGCGCTCGAGGTCTACAACAAGTATCCCGATAAGTTTCGGGTCGTGACGCCGGTCGACGCGACCGATCCGGCGATCGACGATGTTGTGACGAGATGGGCGGCGACGCCGGGCGCGCGGGGCATTCGCATCCGCATGCGCGACGGCCTGCCGATGGACGCCGATCATCCCGGTTTGAACCGCGCTTTCGCGGCCGCCGGCAAGCTTGGGTTGCCGGTCAATCTGCTGTGCTGGGGCATCCTCGACAAAGGACTGCCGCACATCCGGCAGCACCCCGACACGGTCATCGTCATCGACCATCTCGGCCTGCTGCAGCCCGCCCGCCCGCCGGTCCCCGCCGATGTCTGGGCCGACCTCCCCAAGCTGCTCGATTTGGCTCAGTACGAGAATGTGCGGGTGAAGGTCAGCGGCGCCTGCACGATGTCGCACCAGCCGTTCCCTTACGACGATATCTGGGAGCCGGTACTGCGGGTCATCGATGCGTTCGGGCTGGATCGCTGCATGTGGGGCACCGACTGGACCCGGACGATCCGCATGCTGACCTATGAGCAGGGCGTCGCGCCGTTCCGCGACGCCAAGCGCCTGTCCGAGACCGACAAGGCGGCGCTGATGGGCGGAACCTTGCAGAAAGTCTACAAGTGGTAGCGCCGGTTGTCAGACCAGGGAGCCCGGTTTGCGAACGTAGTCCTTGACCGCATCCGCCGCCCAGCACGCCAGCATGCCGATCGTCTCGGTCGGGCCGTTCGCGGGGTTTTGCGGGAAAGCGCTTCCACCGACCACGAACAGGTTCGAAACGTCCCACGACTGCAGGTATTTGTTGACCACGCTGGTCGACGGATCGCTGCCCATCACCGCGCCCCCGACATTGTGCGTGCTCTGGTACCCGGTGATGGCGAAGTGAATGCCCTTGTTCGTGCCGCCCAAGCGCGAACCGTTGAGCGCCCGGCCGATCTCGACGCAGCGCTCGTTCATATACTTCATCATGCGCAGGTCGTTGTCGTTCCAGTCGAACGTCATGCGCAGCAGCGGCAGGCCGTAAGCGTCTTTGTAGGTCGGATCCAGGTCGAGGTAGTTGTGCCGATAGCTGAGGCAGGATGCGTGAATGGTGACCGCCATGTTCCGGCGGTAGTAATGGGCTACGGCTTTCTTCCATTCGCCGCCCCAGCGCGGCGTGCCGGGCGGCACCCGCTTGCCCTTGATCGGCGTGGCGCCGCTCGTCGCGGTGTTCATATAGGCGCCGCCGATAAAGCCGAGCGGGCCGCGGTCGATCAGGTCGCCGTTGAATTCGTCGATCGACGTGTTGACCTGGCCGCCGCCGATAAACGGGTTGAACTCGCGATCGTCGAAGAGCACCTGCACCGAGCCGCCCTGCTGGTAGGCGTAATTGCGGCCGACGACGCCTTTGCCGGTGCGCGGATCGTAGGGGGTGCCGATCCCCGACAGCAGCAGCAGCCGCACGTTGCTGAAGC
>DASUIE010000310.1:0-4637 GCA_036273175.1 Allostellaceae bacterium | reverse complement strand
GTGGCGATCGGCTCGACCGGCACGCGCCCCGCGACGATCGCCTCGGCAAAGCCGTGCCAGGTGGTCTCGCCGCCGCCGGTGAAGTGGAATGTGCCCCAGCGCTTTGTCGGCGCCGCCGCGATGCGCAGGATCGCGGCGGCGAGGTCGGCCGCGGCGGTCGGGGAGCCGCGCTGGTCGGCGACCACCCGCAGCGTCCGCCGCTCATCGGCGAGACGCAGCATGGTCTTGACGAAATTGTGCCCGTGCACGCCGTAGACCCAGGCCGTGCGCAGGATCACGTGCTCGGCGAGCGCCGCGCGTACTGCCCGTTCCCCAGCCTCCTTGCTCTCGCCGTACACCCCGAGCGGATTGACCGGGTCATCCTCGATATAGGGACCCGCCTTGACGCCATCGAAGACGTAATCGGTCGAGAAGTGGATTAGCGCGGCGCCTTCGTTGCGGCACGCCTCGGCGATATACCCCGGCGCCTCGGCATTGGCGGCAAAGGCGGCGTCGCGCTCGCCCTCGGCGCGGTCGACGGCGGTATAGGCGGCGACATTGACGACGAGATCGTACCCGGGCACAGCCGCGAACACGGCCTTGCGGTCGGTGATGTCGATTCGGTCGCGGTCGATTCCCGTCACGGTCATCCCGGCGGGGAGCCGCGCGCGGCCCAGCTCGAACCCGACCTGGCCGTTCGACCCGAGGACAAGCAGCCTCAAAACAGCGGCCCCAGCTCCGCCAGCAAGGGCTGCCGCCGGTCTTTTTCGGAGAGCACCGCCGCATCGGCCGATATCCCCCAATCGATGCCGAGCGCCGGGTCGTTCCAGCGCAGGCCGCGATCGTGCTCGGGGGCGTAATAGCGGTTGACCTTGTAGATCACCTCGGTATTCGGCGCGAGCGTCCGGTAGCCGTGCGCGAACCCCTCGGGGATGAAAATCTGCAAGCCGGTCTCGGCGCGCAGCTCGACCGCGACGTGGCGGCCGTAAGTCGGCGAGCCGCGCCGGAGGTCGACCGCTACGTCGAGGACCGCCCCCGCCGATACCCGGAGCAGCTTGGCCTGGGCCATTGGCGGGGTTTGGAAATGCAGCCCGCGCACGACATTGGCGGCGGCCGAGAGTGCCTGATTGTCCTGCACGAACTCGACGGAGATTCCGTGCGCGCGCAGGGTGTCCGCCCGAAACACTTCGGCGAAAAACCCGCGCCCGTCGCCGTGCCGAACCGGCGTTATGAGTTTTACATCGGCAATCGCGGTGGAGGTGATCTGCATGCCGCCACCTTGCCGCAACGCCGCCGGCTATGCCAGTCTGCGGCGCATGCGTGCCTCGAACTATTACGCTGCGCCGGGTTTCGAGCGAGCCGGGCTGCGGCGCCGCGACATGGCCTGGATCGCCGAGCGAATCGGGGACCCGGCCAGCGTCTTCATCCCGGTCTGGCGGAGCCAGAGCCTCGTCATCCATGTCGAGGGGGCGGAGCCGCGCGCGGCCCTGTTCCCGGCGCACGGGCTCGGCGGGCTGACGATGCCGGCCGAGGGGGCGGAGGCGCTGCTCGCGCATGGCGCGGCGGTGTTCCTGGGCGTGATCGACGAGCGGGCGCATTTCGCCCTCGACCTGTCGCATGACGAGGCGCCGATCGAGGCTTTGCGCTCGCCGGTCCTCGACGCGGCCGGGATCGCCGGCGCCGAGCTGCGCTTCACCGATCTGCGCCAGCTCGCCGGAGGCCTCGACCGCCACGAGGGCGCGCTGCTCGCCTTTGCCCGGGCGATGTGCTGGTGGCATTCGCGGCACCGCTTTTGCGGCCTCTGCGGCAGCCCGACCCGCAGCGAGGAAGGCGGCTTTATGCGCCGGTGCACCGACGCCGCCTGCAGCGCGATGCATTTCCCGCGCACCGACCCGGCCGTCATCATGCTGGTGACCGATGGCGACCGCGCGCTGATGGGCCGCAACAAAAACTTCGTCCCCGGCATGTATTCGACCCTCGCCGGCTTTGTCGAGCCGGGGGAGAGTCTCGAGGACGCGGTCGCCCGCGAGGTCTTCGAGGAGACCGCGGTCAAGGTCGGCGCGGTGCATTACCACTCGTCGCAGCCCTGGCCGTTCCCCGCCAACATCATGCTCGGCTTCTATGCCGAGGCGGAATCGGCCGAGATCACCGTCGATCCCGGCGAGCTCGACGACGCGCGGTGGTTCGAGCGGCAATGGCTGATCGACCATGTCGACGACGACAGCTTCCGCCTGCCGCGCCGCGACTCGATCGCCCGCCGCCTGGTCGAGGATTGGCTCTACAACCGCGTGTGAGGCTTCGGCCCGAACCGTAGCGTCAACGGTAGCGGCGGGCGCCGCGCCGCCTCATATTGAGGCCATGTCAGATGCACCGAAAATGGCCGAGGTCGCCGCGCTGGTCGGCGATCCCGCGCGCGCCAACATCCTCTGCGCCCTGCTGTGCGGCAAGGCGCTGACCGCGACCGAGCTGTCCTTCGCCGCCGGCGTCTCGCCGCAGACCGCGAGCGGCCATCTCGGCAAGCTCCTCGGGGCGCGGATGCTCACCGTGTTCCGCCAGGGCCGGCATCGCTATTACGGCCTCGCCGGGCAGCACGTCGCGCAGATGCTGGAAAGCATCATGAATGTCGCGCTGACCGGCCCGCCGCGGTTCCAGCCGCGCTCGCGGGTCGATGCCGACATGCAGCATGCCCGCACCTGCTACGACCACATCGCCGGGGTGCTGGGCGTCGGGCTCGCCGACCGGCTCACCGCGCGCGACTATGTCATCCTCGGCGACGAGGCCGGCGAGGTGACGCGGGCCGGCGGCGAATTCCTCGCCGGGCTCGGCGTCGATCTGTCGGGAGCGCGGGCCAAAAAGCGCATCTTTTGCCGGCCCTGCGTCGACTGGACCGAGCGGCGCCCGCATATCGGCGGCGCGGTCGGCGCGGCGCTCGCGAATTGGTGCTTCGAGCGCCGTTGGATCGAGCGGGTGCGCGACAGCCGGGCGCTGCGCATCACCCCGGCCGGGCGGCAGGGCTTGACGGAGACGTTCGCGCTCTCGCTTTAGCGCTGCATCAGCGAGCTGCGGTGGCGGACCAGCGGCATCATCACGACGCCGAGCGCGAACAGCGCGCCCATCATCAGGATCACGTCGTTGAAGGTCAGCACCAGCGCCTCGCGCTGCACGAGGTTGGCGAGCAGCCTGAGCGCGGCGCGGTGCGGGTCGCCGTGGATCAGCGGGTCGAGCCGCGCGGTCTGCTGCTCGATGAAATGCTGGACCACCGGCCGCGCCCCGTTGACGTCCTCGATCAGCCGGTTCAAATGGAATTGCACCCGGCTGTTGAGGATCGTGCGGATCGTCGCGAGGCCGAGCGCGCCGCCGAGATCGCGGGTCAGGTTGTAGAGTCCTGCCGCGTTCTTCAGCATGTCGGGCCTGAGCGTGCTCAGCGAGATCAGGTTGGCCGGCAGGTAGCAGAACATCAGCGCCAGCCCACGCACGATCTGCGGCACCAAGAGCTCGCCAAAGCTCGCCTGGTTGGTCAGGGTCGCGGTCAGGTACATCGCCGTCGCGAACCCGCCCATGCCGATCGCCAGCATGATCCGCAGGTCGAGCTTGCGCGCGATCCAGGCGCTGAACGGCGACATCGCCATCTGCGCCAGACCCGTCACCACCACCGTCGTGCCGATCTGGAACGCGCTGAACCCGCGCACCTGGGCCAGAAACAGCGGGATCACATAGGTCGCGCCGTATAGCCCGGTGCCGATGATGAAGGTGTAGAAGGTGCCGAGCGCGAAATTGCGATTGCGGAAGGTACGCAGGTCGACGATCGGCTGCCGGTAGGTCAGCACCCGCCAGAAGAACAGCGCCGACGCGACCGAGGCCACGACGACGGCGAGGCGGACCGTGTCGTCGTCGAGCCAGTCCCAGCGCGGCCCCTCTTCGAGCGCGTATTCGAGGCTGCCGAGAAACAGCGCCATCAGCACCAGCCCGGTCATGTCGAAATAGCGCAACAGGCTGAGATCGGGCTTGTCGATGTCGATGTTGAACCACACCGTCGTCGTCACCAGAACGCCTGGCACGATGTTGACCAGGAACAGCCAGTGCCACGACAGCGTGTCGGTGAGGTAGCCGCCGATGGTCGGCCCCAGCGTCGACGACAGGTTCAGGATCAGCGAGATCAGCACCATGATCTGGCCAAGCTGGGGCTGGCGGAACTTGGTGTAGACCACCGGGAAGATCAGCGGCGTGATCGCGCCGCCGCAGGCCCCTTGCAGCGCCCGGTAGAGGATCATCTCGCCGAGGCTGGTCGAGGTCGCGCAGAGGACGCTCGCGGCGGTGAAGCCGAGCGCCGCGCTGCAAAAGACGATCCGCGTCGAGAGCAGCCGCGACAAGGTGCCGGACAGCGGCACCATCACCACGTCGGCGATCAGATAGGCGGTCTGGACCCAGCTGATCTCGTCGGGGCTGGCCGACAGCCCGCCCTGGATCTGGGTCAGCGAGCTGGTGACGATCTGGACGTCCATGATCGCCATGAACTGGCCGCACACCATCGCCAGGACGCCGAACCAATCGCGCAGCGTCGGCTTTGCGGTCGGGCCGGTCTGGTGCGGCGTCGGAGTGGGCGCAGGCGGCGCGGCGGCGGGCGGCGCCGGCTCGGGGGCGAGCGGCCGAGGCCGAGG
>DASUIE010000309.1:0-11424 GCA_036273175.1 Allostellaceae bacterium | reverse complement strand
GGGCGGAAATCGAGCCCGGCCGCCTCCGCATCTTCCATCGCCGGGCCGAGCCGCGCCCGCAGGCCGGCGACGGTTTCGCCCTCCCAATCGCCCCAATCCATCTCGGCGAGGCGCGGTTCGACCGCCGCGTCGAGGCCGAGGGCTCGGGCGGTCTCGACGCAGCGCCGGAGCGGGCTGGTCAGCACCCGGAACCCGGCAAGTTCGGTCGGCGGGCGCCAGGCCGGCACCGCGGTGAGCGGCGGGTCGGCGCGCCCTTGCAGCCGGCCGGTCCGCGACCATTCGGTCGGCGCGTGCCGGATCAGCGCGAGGAGCGTCATGCCAGCGCCGCGCCGAGCTGCGCCGCCGCGGCGGCAAGATCGTGGTCGCGACGCACCTTGCGTAGCGCCGCCTCGCCCATCGCGGCGCGCCGTCTCGGCTGGTCGATCAAGAGGCGCACCGCCTCGGCGAACGCGGCGATGTCGCCGGGCGGCACCAGCAGGCCCGTGACGCCATGCTCGACGATGTCGGCGACGCCGCCGCTGCGCCCGGCGACGACCGGCAGCCCGCTCGCCTGGGCTTCGAGCAGCGCCATCCCGTAAGCCTCGTTGACCGCGGGCCAGACATAGAGGTCGGCCGCGCCGAGGCATTCGGCGACCGCCTCGTCGGATAGGGCGCCGAGCCAGCTGATCCGCTCCCCGAGCGGAGCTTTCGCCGCCGCGACATCCTCGCGGGCCGGCCCGTCGCCGATAATGTCGAGCGTCCAGGCGAGATTGCGCAACCGGGTCAGCGCGGCGCCGAGCTGCCGGTAGGAGTCGAGCTTGTCGCCCGGCCGCATCATCGCGACCGTGACGAGGCGCGGCGCCCGGTCGGGATCGCGGGGCGACGGGCGGTACAGCGCGGTATCGAGAAACGGCGGCAGCGCCGTCCAGCGCCGCGGGCTCGCCAGCAACGGCAGGACTCCGTCGCGATCCGCCGAGTTGAGCCCGATCACCCGATCGGCGCGGCGCAGGGCGCGCTCGACCGCGGCGTGGTTGGTGGCCCAGGCGCCGTTGGCGCGCTTCGCGGCGAACGACGCCTCGGCGACCACGTAGCGGATGCCGAGCGCGTCGCAGACAGCCGGGCCGAGGTGGTCCGGCGCCTTGTAATAGAGGTGATAGGTGAACCACAGCTCGGGCGCCGCCGGATTTTCCCTCCAGCGCCGAACGAGGCTGGCGGCGGTGCGCTTGCCGCGCGCGGCGATCTCGATCTGGGCGAGCACGTCGCCGCTTCCGTCATAGCTGCGCAGCCGCGAGGCCAGCGTCACCTCGTGACCCGCCAGGCGCAGCGCGGCGATCAGGAGCCGCGCGACCTTGCGGTCGCCCGACGGCGTCGGGTGGTCGGGGGGTTTGAGCGGCGCGTAAAAGGCTATCCGCACGTTACTCCGCCGCGGCCGGGACCGGCTCGCGCGCCGGCAGTCCGAACCGCGCCGCCAGCGCGTCGATCCCGGCCTCCATGTCGAAATCCGCTCGCACTCTCGCCGCGCCCGCAGCGCCCAGAGCCCGGCGGCGCGCCGGATCGGCGATCAGCGCCGCGAGCGCCTGGGTCAGCGCCGCGCCGTCGCCGGGCGGCACGAGGATGCCGGTGCGCCCGTCCTCGATCAGCTCGGGGATGCCGGAGAGGTTGGTGGCGATGCAGGCGAGGCCCTGGCTCTGCGCTTCCATCAGCACGTTGGGCAGGCCGTCGCGGTCGCCGTCGCCGGCGATCTTGGCGGCGAGCACGAACAGATCGGCCTCGCGATAGGCGGCGAGAACCTCGGGCTGGGGGCGCGCGCCGCGCCATTCGATCCGGTCGGCGATACCGAGCCGCGCCGCCTCCGCTTTCAGGGGCGCGGCGAGGGCGCCGCCGCCGATATGCACAAAGCGCCACGGCAGCCCGGACGGCAGCCGCGCCAGCGCGGCGAGCAAATCGCCATAGCCCTTTTTCTCGACCGCGCGTCCGACCGACAGGATCGTCACCGCGTCGCGCTCCGGCCGCGCCGGCGCCGGCGGAAACCGGTCGAGCGCGAGGCCGTGATAGCACAGCGCCACCGTTCCCGGCCGCTCGGCCAGGCCGGCGAGATGATGCCGCCCGCTCTCGGTGCAGGTCACCGCCCAGTCCGCGTCCGCGAGCTTTTCGCGCTTTTCCCAGTCGGGGATGGTCCAGATGTCTTTGGCGTGGGCCGAGACGGTCCAGGCGATCCCGCGCATCGCCGCGGCATAGCGCGCCACCGAGGCCGGCGTGTGCAGGAAATGCGCGTGCAGATGGCCGATATCGGCCGGCAGCTCGGCCGCGAGCACCAGCGCCTGGCCAAAGCGGCGGATGCGGTTCGGGGTGCGGTCGCGGGCGAGGTCGGCGAGGAATTGGCGCCGTGCCCCCTTGTACCCCGGCAGGCGCCGCGCCGCCCGCCAGCCGCGCCATAGCCTCAGCGGCGCCTCGTACAAATATTCGGGGAGGTAAAGTTTCGCCGCCTCGATCCGGCGGTGCACCGGGTGGATCGCCTTGTCGGTCGGGCGGCGCAGCGACACGATCAGGATGCCGAGCCCACGCGCCTCCAGCGCCGCGATCTCCTGGGCGATAAACGTCTCGGAGAGGCGCGGGTAGCCTTTGAGGACAAAGGCCGTGCGGTTCATGCCTTGCGCCGGGCGCCGAGCCGCAGCCGGCCGGACCGGTTGAAATCGAGCCATTTGGCGGCCAGCCGGTCGACATTCTCCATGCCGTCGAGGAGGCCCGGCACCACCACGCGGGAAGGCCGGTCCTGCTGGGTCAGCTGCAGCAGGGCGGCGACCATCTTGCCCGGATCGCGGCCATGCTGGTCGGGCAGCATCGCGACGAGGCCGAGCTCCGCGGCCCGGCTCGCGCGGATGAACTGTTCGAGCCGCGGCGCGGTGCGCGGCACGATCAGCGCCGGCTTGTCGAAGGACAGGATCTCGCAAAACGTGTTGTACCCGCCCATCGCGACGACGCCGGTGGCGCGCTGCATCAGCGCCTCGATGCGCGCGTCGAAGGTGAGGGTGCGCACCTTGGGCAGCTTCGACGCGCGCGCGGCAAAGGCGCTCTGCCGGTCGGGGTTCATAAACGGCCCGAAGACGATGACCGCCGACAGAAGCCCGCCGGGGTCGTGCTCGTAGGCGGCGAGGACCCAGTCGATCAGCCCCTCGCCGTCGCCGCCGCCGCCCGGGGTCACCAGCAGGAACTCGCCGTCCATCCCCACGCTGTTTTCGGCCGTCGCGGCCGCGTGGGGCGGCACTCCGCGCCGTAGGTACCCCGTATAAACCATGCGGCGCCGCACGCTCGCGGGCAGGTTCAGCCCTTCGAGCGGATCGCAGATTTGCGGCAGGCCGTAGATCCACAGCTCGTCGTAATATTCGCTCAGCGCGGGGATCGCGTTCTTGCGCTCCCACTCGGTCTCCAGCGCCAGGGGATCGTCCATCACGTCGCGGATGCCGAGGATTGTCGGCGTTCCGCGCGCCCGCAGCAGGTCGAGCGCGGGCCTGACCTCGCCGCGCAGCCCGAGCGGCTCCTTGTCGACGATCATGATGTCGGGGTCGAAAATCTCCGCCGTGTGGCGAATGATCGAGGAGCGCATCGCGAGCGTCTCCTCGATGTCGATATGCAGGTTGAGCGAGACGTATTCGCCGTTGCGGAGCTTGATGACGCCAGGAATCCGTACGAAATCAACGCGTGACCGAAAATCAAAACTGCCGATAATCGGCGATCCCGATAGGATCAGGACCGAGAGCGACGGGTTCGCCTCGACCAGGGAGTGCGCGATAGCGCGGCAGCGGCGGAGATGGCCGAGGCCGAACGTGTCATGGCTGTAGATCAGCGCCCGCTTGTGGTCGCGGCGGCCTGGCACGCAGAGCCTCCCTTTGCTGTCAGCCGGACATATCATTACATAGGGCGGTGAAAGCGGCGAAATGGTTCTTTTGTTGAGGGCTCAACCGTGAAGGGAATGGCGGCCGTCGCCGCCCCCGCCGAGGGCGCGCGGCGGGCCGGGCTCCTCTCGCGTATCGCGATCAAGCGGCGCCCCAGCGCGCAGCGCGAAGAATCCGCGCCGCCGCCGCGCGCGCTGCCGGATCAGAAACAACCCGCGCCGCCGCCGGAGCCGAGCCACGGCGACGGCATCGAAGCGTCGATCTACCGCTTCATCCTCAAGCACAGCTTCAAGCAGCAGATGCTGCTGCTGGTGCTGACCCTGATCTCGTTCCCGTTCCTCTATTATTCGCTCGACCTGCCCAAGACGATCACCAACAAGGCGATCCACGGCGACAAGTTCCCGGTCACGGTGCTCGGGATCCAATTCGATCAGGTCCCATACCTGCTGACCCTGTGCGCGCTATTCCTGTCGCTGGTGCTGATCAACGGCGCCTTCAAGTATTACATCAACACGTTCAAGGGTCAGCTCGGCGAGCGGATGCTGCGCCGCTTCCGCTATTCGCTGTACCTGCGGCTGCTGCGCTTCCCGACCGCGTATTTCCAGAAGACGTCGTCGGCCCAGATCATCCCGATGATCACCACCGAGAGCGAGCAGCTCGGGGGGTTCATCGGCGATGCGTTCGTGCTGCCGCTGTTTCAGGGCGGCCAGCTGCTGACGATCATCTTCTTCATGTTCATGCAGGACTTGATGCTGGGGCTGGCGGCGATCGCGCTCTACCCGATCCAGGGCTACGTGATCCCGAAATTGCAGTTCAAGGTCAACTTGCTGCAAAAGCGGCGAGTCCGCACGATCCGCCAGGTCGCCGACCGGGTCCAGGAATCCGCCGCCGGGCTTTCCGAAATCCAGGCCAACGACAACGTCAAGCTGCAGCTCGCCGATTTCTCGCACATCCTCGGCGTGATCTACGATATCCGGTTCGAGATCTACCGGCGCAAGTTCTTCGTCAAATTTCTGAACAACCTGATCAACCAGCTGACGCCGTTTTTCTTCTACTCGATCGGCGGATATCTGGTCATTCGTGGCAATTTGTCCTTCGGCGCCCTGGTCGCGGTCATCGCGGCGTATAAGGATCTGGCCTCGCCGTGGAAGGAATTGCTCGACTTCTACCAGAGCAAGGAAAACACCCGCATCACCTACGACCAGATCGTCGAGCAGTTTCAGCCGACCGGCATGGTCGACCAGGCGCTGCTGCTCGACGAACCCGAGCGGGTCGCGCCGTTTACCGGCGAGATTGTCGTCGCCAACGTCTCGCTGGCAGAGGACGACAAGGCTCGCGTCGTCGACGGGGTCAGCTTCACCCTCGCGCTTTCGGATCACGCCGCGATCATCGGCCAGGGCGGCAGCGGCAAGGCCGAGCTGGCGCTGATGCTGGCGCGGCTGGTGCGGCCGACCGGCGGGCGCATCGCGATCGGCGGCGCCGACCTCGCCGAGCTGCCGGTCGCGGTGATCGGCCGGCGCATCGGCTATGTCGGCTCGACCCCCTACCTCTTCACCGGCACGCTGCGCGAGAACCTGTTGCTCGGGCTGCGCCACCGGCCGGTCCAGCCGGCGGTCTACGACGACGAGGCCGTTTCCCGCCGCCGCGCCCACCAGCTCGACGAGGCGCGCAAGGCCGGCAATATCGACTTAGACATCCACGCCGATTGGATCGACTACGAAGGCGCCGGGGTCGCCGACGCGAACGAGTTGATCGTGCGCATCAGCGAAGTGCTGGTGCGGCTCGATTTCGAGGAGGACGTCTACGCCTTCGGGCTGCGCGGGCGGCTCGACCCGGCCGCCGACCCCGAGCTCGCCGAAAAGCTGCTGGCGGCGCGGCGGGCGCTGGCGGAGCGGCTCGTCGCCGACGGCATCACCGACCTGGTCGAGACCTACGACCCGGCCCGCTTCAACCAGAATGCGACAGTGGCCGAAAACCTGCTGTTCGGCACGCCGATCGGCCCGGCCTTCGATTTCGACGCGCTCGCCGACAACGAGTACGTCATGGCGGTGCTCGACAAAGTCGGGCTGACCGACGATTTCGTCGAGGTCGGGCGCCAGGTGGCGGCGACGATGACCGAAATCTTCGCCGACCTGCCGACGGGCCACGAATTCTTCGAGCAATACAGCTTTATCGACGCCGCCGACCTGCCGGAGTTCGCCGCGATCCTCGCCGCCCTCGACGGCGGCCACGCGCTCCTCCCCGAACAGCGGCAGCGCCTGTTGTCCCTGCCGTTCAAGCTGATCGCCGCGCGGCACCGCCTCGACGTGCTCGACGAGCCGATGCAGGCGCGCCTCCTCGAAGCGCGGCGCGTCTTCCGCGAGGACCTGCCGGAGGCGGTCAGGGACCAGATCGCGTTTTTCGACCCCGACACCTACAACGCCGCCGCCGCGCTCCAGGACAACATCCTCTTCGGCAAGATCGCCTACGGCGAATCCGACGCGACCAGCCGCATCCCGCAGGTGCTCGCCGCCGTGCTCGACGAACTGTCGCTGCGCCCGGCGGTGATCGGGGTCGGGCTCGACTACAATGTCGGCACCGCCGGATCGCGGCTCAGCCTGGCCCAGCGCCAGCGCGCGGCGATCGCGCGGGCGGTGCTGAAGCGGCCCGACCTGCTGGTGCTCGGCGAGGCGACCTCGGCGCTCGACGGCGGCGCCCAGGCCAAGGTGACGCACGGTCTGCGCGAGGAGATGGCCGGGCGCGGGCTGGTATGGGCCTTGCACCGCGCGAGCCTCGCGCGCAATTTCGACAGGGTCCTGGTGATGAGCGCCGGCAAATTGCAGGAGCAGGGCAGCTTTGCCGAGCTCGATCACGAGAATTCGCTGACCGCCTTGTTGATGGCGGCGGAGTAGCCGGGAGAATGCGCGCGACAAAAAACGATAAGAAGCGCGAGAAGGGAGGAACGCGGTGAGTCTGCAGCAGGAATTCGAGCTGCTTCGCCAGGTTCGGTTTTTCGCCGATATCGAGCCGGCCAAGCTCAAGCTGCTCGCCTTCATGAGCCAGCGCGTCGGCTTCGACGACGGCAAGATCGTCTGCCGCCAGGGCGATATCGGCGACGCTGCCTATCTGATCATCGACGGCAAGGCCGATATCGTGCTGGAGGGGCCGGCCGGCCCGATCACGGTCGCCACGCTCGGCGCCAACGAGATCGTCGGCGAGATGGCGATCCTGTGCGACGCGCCGCGCAACGCCACCGTCCGCGCTCATGGCCGGCTGGTCGCGCTCAAGATCGCCAAGGAGCCGTTTATGCGCATGGTGCGCGAATTCCCCAACATGGCCGTGTCGATCATGCAGGAGCTGGCGCACCGGCTCGACTCGACCAACAACCAGCTCCGCACCGCGACCAGCGAGGTGCAACGGCTGCGCGAGGCCGCCCCGGCGGCATGAGCCGGCTCGACAGCTTTATCCGCCGGCTCGAGGCCCAGCGCGCCTGCCTCGGCCACGCCGCGGCGCTGGTGCGCGACCTCGACGGCGCCGTCCTCGAGCTCGGCCTCGGCAACGGCCGCACCTACGACCACCTGCGCGAGCTCGTGCCGGCGCGCGACATCTATGTCTGCGAGCGCCATGTCGCCGCGCATCCCGATTGCATCCCGCCCGACGACCGGCTGCTGCTCGGCGACATGTTCGACACGCTGCCGGCCGCGACGTTCCTCGCGGGCCGGGTCGCGCTCGCCCATTTCGACGCCGGAACCGGGGACGAGGCCGCCAATCGCGATCTCGCGGCGGGGCTGCGCCCGCTGATCCTGCCGCTGCTGCGCCCGGGCGGCATCCTCGTCACGCAGCAGGCGATGGAAGGGCCGGAGCTGGAAACCTTGCCTAACCCGGAAGCGGTACCTAAAGGGAGGTATTATCTCTACCGGCGGCTTCCCTAGACATCGAGGTCGATAACCACCGGCACGTGGTCCGAGGCCTTGTCCCAGTTGCGGGCGTCGCGATGCACCTGCGCGCCGCGCAACGAGGCGACCAGCGGCGGGGTCACCCAGATATGGTCCAGGCGCCGGCCGCGGTCGGAGGCGGCCCAGTCGCGGTTGCGATAGCTCCACCACGTATAGAGCCGCTCCTCCGGCGAGACGAAATGGCGGACCGCGTCGACGAAATCGACCGATCTCTGCCAGCCGGCCAGTTTCTCGACCTCGATCGGGGTGTGGCTGACCACGGTCAGCAGCTGCTTGTGCGACCACACATCGGTTTCGAGCGGCGCGATGTTGAGATCGCCGACCGCGATCATCTTGCGCCCGCCGCCGCGCTCGGCGCCGAACCACGCGGTCAGCTCGTCGAGAAACTGGAGCTTGTGGGCGAATTTCGGGTTGGCCTCGGGGTCCGGAATATCGCCGCCCGCCGGGACGTAGATGTTATGGAGCTCGATCCCGCCGGCGAGCTCGACCGTCGCGTGCCGGCAATCGACGCGGGCGCACCAGTCGCGCGTGTCTTTCGCGGCAAACGGCACCTTCGACAGGATCGCGACGCCGTTATAGCCCTTCATCCCGACGAAATGCTGATGGGTGTAGCCGCACGCCTCGAAGGCCTCGCGCGGAAAAAACTCGTCCGGCGTCTTCGTTTCCTGCAGGCACAAAATGTCGGGCCGGATCTCGTCGAGCAGGCGGCAGACGTTGAGCGCGCGCAGACGGACCGAGTTGATGTTCCAGGTAGCGATACGCAGGGGCATGGCGGAACCGGCAGGTGAGGCGGGAAGGCCTCTCTATAGCCGGGCGCGGCGAAACTTGTCCCCAAAAAGGACGGCGCCCGGTCGGGGGGAGACCGGGCGCCTCTTTGTCAGAAGCGTTGGGGGAAATCCGGCCCGCAGGGGAAACGGGACCGGGTTATAAAGAGAGTTATTCACTCTCTCCGCTTCTAACTCTGGAAAATGGGGATAACCGATCTCGGACGAAAATGCGATTCGCGAATGCGGTCACAGCAAAAACGCATGCGGATTTATCCGAACGGATTATTCAAGACTGCGTTCGCTCCACAGTCCTGGACTTAGCGGATTCTAGGCGGCGCGGCGTTTTGCCGAAATTCCTTGCGCGGCTGCGTGGCACGCCTCGGAAAACGCGGAAAACAGCGCCCGGGCGAACGGGTTTTCCAGCGGTTTGTACTCGGGATGCCACTGTACCCCAACGACAAATCGCGCGGTCCGGTGGCTGACCGCCTCGATCAGCCCGTCCGGCGCGGTGGCCTCGACCATGAGATCGGGGGCCGGCCGATCGACGCCCTGGCCATGTAGTGAGTTGACCATGATCTCGCCGGTATTGGCGAGACGGGTCAGCACGCCGCCCGGCGCCAGCACCACGCTGTGCGCGGGACCATAGCGGGCGTCGACCGGCATCGGGCCGTGCGGGGAGCGGTGGTTGAGGCCGCCCGGCAGCTCGTGGACGCGCTGATGCAGGCTGCCGCCCAGCGCGACGTTCAGTTCCTGGATGCCGCGGCAGATCGCCAGGATCGGCAGGTCGCGGCGCACCGCCTCGCGGATCAGCGGCAGCGTCGTCGCATCCCGCCGGGGATCGTGGAGGATGCCGTCGATCAGCGGGCCGTCGTAATGGGCCGGCTCGACATTCGACGGGCTCCCGGTCAGCAAGAGCCCGTCGAGATGGCCGAGGAGCGCGTCGAAATCCATCCGCTCGCCGATCGACGGGATGACGACCGGAACGCCGCCCACCGCGTCGACGATCGCCGCGCAGTAGCGATCGGCCACCGTATGGAAGGGACGTTCGTGGATTTGCCGTACGCAGGCCGGAATGCCGACCAAGGGAACAGGATGACCGCTCATCGGACCGGGTTCAGTGCTCTCTCAAGGTTCGCGCCAAAGGATCGTTATACTGGAACAGCTTGGGGTCCAGTGCCACCCCGTATCGCAAGTCGGACAGGGTAACCGTGGTGGTTTTGCCCTGTTGATCGACCACCGTCCATTGTCGCAAGGCGAGTGGATTTTCCGTAAACACCATCGTCAGCGAGCCCTGATCGGGGTTGGCGCGCTCGACGACGCTGACGCGGATTTCGTTGTCGGCCCGCTGAAAGCCGGTGACGACGCTGTCCTGGCCAAAGTTGATCGGATCGCGGAGGAAAAACCAGGCCGGGGTCGATTTTAATCCAACCTGCTGAACCTGATGTATTTCTTTGTCCCAGTAATAGACATAGAAAGTATCGGCGATCAGCGTGATCGGGTTTGGCGGCGTGTATTCAAATCGCATGCGGCCGGGACGGGCGATGTACATTTCGCCGGCGCTGCGCTGACCGGTGCCGGTGATTTGCGAAAATTGGGCGGTCATGGTGTGAATGCCGTTGAGGTAGGCGGCGACGCGCTGCAGCACGAGCGTGTCCTGGGGGGTAAGCTGAAGCTCGGCGGGGGCCGCCTGGGCCGCGCCGAGCGGGATCGTCGCCAGCGCCAGCATTGCGCACAGCGCGCGGCAGGTTTGCAGGAAATGCCTCATCTGGGGTCTCGCGGTTGCTTTGCCCCCGAAACCGGGGGTTTCGAGGCTACAAACGCTTCAAATCGCGCGGAATTGCGTCATTACCGGGGCGGTGCGAGAACGTCGCGCTTGCCGACATGGTTGGCGCCGCTGACGACCCCGTCGGCCTCCATGCGCTCGATGATTCGCGCGGCGCGGTTGTAGCCGATCTGCAGATGTCGCTGGACGAAGCTGGTCGAGGCCTTGCGCTCGCGGCAAACCAGGGCCACCGCCTGGTCGTAGAGCCCGTTTTCGGCGCCGCTATCCTCGACCTCGATCGAGGGGTCGAGCGTGCCGCCATCGTCCTCGGTGATCTCGTCGATATAATCCGGGCTGCCGCGCCGCTTCAAATGGCTGACGACGCGCTCGACCTCCTCGTCGGAGACGAAGGGGCCGTGCACCCGCGTCACGCGGCCGCCGCCGGCCATGTACAGCATGTCGCCGCGCCCGAGGAGCTGCTCGGCCCCGCCCTCGCCGAGGATCGTGCGGCTGTCGATCTTGCTGGTGACCTGAAAGCTGACGCGCGTCGGGAAATTGGCCTTGATCGTGCCAGTGATCACATCGACCGACGGGCGCTGCGTCGCCATGATGATGTGGATGCCGGCGGCGCGCGCCATCTGCGCCAGTCGCTGGATCGCCGCCTCGATCTCCTTGCCGGCGACCAGCATCAGGTCCGCCATCTCGTCGACGACGACGACGATGAACGGCAGCTCGGTCGAGTCGAACGGCTGCTCCTCGAAGATCGGCTGGCCGCTCTCGGCGTCGAACCCGGTCTGCACCCGGCGGATCAGATTCTCGCCGCGCGCCGCCGCCTCGCGCAGGCGCTGGTTGAAGCCCTCGATGTTGCGGACGCCGAGCTTCGACATCTTGTGGTAGCGGGCTTCCATCTCGCGCACGGTCCATTTGAGCGCGAGGATCGCCTTGCGCGGGTCGGTGACGACCGGCGCCAGCAGATGCGGGATGCCGTCATAGACCGACAATTCCAGCATCTTCGGATCGACCATGATGAATTTGCACTGGTCTGGCGGCATCCGGTACAGGATCGACAGGATCATCGTGTTGATCCC
>DASUIE010000308.1:0-8885 GCA_036273175.1 Allostellaceae bacterium | reverse complement strand
TTCGGATTGTTGCGCTGGGCAAACGTTGCCGACAGCGCGACATAGACCTCGTGGCTGTGCGGTGCGGCGGTCGAAAGCTGCTTGCCGCCACTGATGATGACGCCGTCCTTGGTCTCCTCGACGACGTGAAGCGCCACCTCGGTGTCCTCGGCGACGGCGCGGCGCTCGTTCTGGGTCTGCTGGCTGCGGTCTACCTGGGGGTCGCCGAGCGCATGGGTCAGGAACAGGTCTTCGCGCTTACACAATTCGTAGTAGTTCTGGAGGTTCTCGCCGAAATCGCAGCGATCGTGCTTCACCGCGCCGAACTCGTCCTTGAGATGGAGCGCGGAGAGGATATAGGGGGCGAGGATGTCCGGGCTGCGCCCGAGCTGGCCCCATGACAGCTCGTTCCACAACTCGCTGTTGCGCCGCTTTTTCCTGAGGTCCTCGGCCGAGCGCGGGAACAGCCACGACACGCTGATCCGCTGCCCGGTATCGGGGTCGGTGCAGGTCATCTCGTCGCGGTATTGGGGGCTGTTCTGCAGGTCGTAGATGCGCGCCAGCTCGCCGACCATGTCCTTGAACGCCGGATGTCCGGCGACGTCCTCGACCCGCTTGCCGTCGATCCACACCTCGCGCCCGTCCTTGAGGCTGTCGCGGTAGCGGCGCGCGGTCATCGGCCCGGAACCGGTTTCCACGCCGGAAGAATCTGCCATCGGCTCCGTCCCCTTGCTTTTCGCATTCGGAGCCTAGCCGCCCACGTCGCGGTTGTCATGGCTCGGCGGCTTCTGACAGCATGGCGGCGATGAAGCGCCGGTTTCTTCTCGGCGCGGCCGCCGCCATGGCAGCCGCCACGCCCGCCTTCGCCGGGATCGACGACGGCAACTCGCTCTACCGCTACTGCGACGCGACGATCGGCGCCTATGTGATGTTCTGCTTCGGCTATCTCGATTCGGTGGTCAACGACCTGCGCCTGTACGGCAGCGTCGACGGCTTCACGGCCTGCCTTCCGGCCGATTTCGACGACACCCGGCGCCGCAACATCGTCGTCGAGTTTCTTCGCCGCAACGCGGCCAGCCGCCGGCTCGATGCGACCGGCCTGATCGCCCGCGCCTTTTCGGAGGCCTATCCCTGCCGCTGATATTGGCAAACCGGCGCGCGAAACCCTATATTTCCGGCAGCATTACCTTCGGCATTTTTGGAGCAGAGCGATGGCGGATGGCACGACCCCGATCGTTCCGGCGGCCCCCAGCGAGGCCATCACCCCGGGCGGGATCAACCACCTGGTGATCAACGTCCGCGACATGGAGGAGTCGCACAAATTCTGGACCGAGGTGCTTGGCTTCAAGCTCGTCGGCAAATCGAGCCGGCGGCCGATGCGCTTCTATTCGGGCGACCATAACGGCGAGATGAACCACCACGACATCGCGCTCGTCGAAAACCCCAACCTGCCGAAGCCGCCCGCCGAATGGGCGATGTTCGACATGCCGGTCGCGATCAACCACATCGCGATCACGATGCCGAACCGCGAGGCGTGGCTGAAGCAGCTGGCGTGGCTGCGCAAGAAGGGGGTCAAGTTTCATCGCCGGGTCAATCACGGCATGACCCACAGCCTCTATATCAGCGACCCCAACGGCTACGGCGTCGAGGTGCTGTACGAGCTGCCGCGCGAGGTCTGGGGCGACAATATCCAGGGCGCGCTCGACTATGCCGAGCCGGTGACGACCGAGGGCGACGCCGCCTTCGCCGACGACGTCGACTACCCGCGCTTCGGCGGGAAATAGGGCTAGGCCCGCGCCGCCAGCAGCGCGGCGGTCACCACCAGAAGGCCGCAAAAGCCGAGCCGCAGCCGCCGCTCGGGAAGCCGGTGCGCGAGCGCGACGCCGGCCGAAACCGAAAGCGCGCCGCCGATCGCGAGCGGAATGCCGATCCCCCAATCGACATTGCCCGCCGCGGCATAGGTGGCGAGCGCGATTGCCGAACCGGGTATGACGAGGGCCAGCGCCATTCCCTGCGCCGTCGATTGGCGGACGCCGAAACGGGCCGTCAGGATCGGCGGCGCGATCATCGTGCCGCCGGTGCCGAACATGCCCGAGCAGACGCCGCCGATGACGCCGAGTATCCCGGTCCAGCCCCAATGCAGCGGCTGACGCGGCGGGTGGGTCGGCGCCGGCCCCAGGGCGCGCCGCGCCATACTCAGCGCCAGCAGAAAGATCGCCGCCGCGAAGGCCAGGCGCAGCGTGTGCCCGTTGAGGGCGTTGGCGAGCCGCGCGGCCGGATAGGTGGCCACTGCCGCGCCCGCCGCCAGCGCCCCGATGATTCGCGCGTCGATATGGCCGTGCTGACGATAACGCCAGAACGACAGCAGCAGGTTCGGGACCACCATCACGACCGCGGTGCCCTGAGCCATGTGCTGGCTGAGCCCCCAGAGCAGGCCGAGCACCGGGATCGCGATCGCGCCGCCGCCGAACCCGAACAGCCCGCCGGCCATGCCGATCGCGGCCCCGAGCGCGACCATTCCCAGATCTGCCAACAGCGGCTCGACCATCCCTGTGCGTTCCTGCCTCGGTCGCTTGGTGACATTACCGGGATCGCCCGCGTAGCATGCGGTCAAACGCTTCGGCGCGAAAGGAAATGACGATGGCGGAAATCGGCAAGTCCCTGGCCGGCAAGGTCGCCGTGGTGACCGGCGCGTCGAGCGGCATCGGCGCGGCCAGCGCACGGCTCTTCGCCGAGGCCGGGGCGCGCGTCGTCGTCGGCTACAACAAGGGGATCGACCGCGCCAACGCCGTCGCCGCCGGGCTCGCCGGGCGCGGGCACCAGGCGATCCGCATCCCGCTCGAGGACACGCCGGCGATCAACGCCGTCGCCAAGACGGTCGAGGCCGAGTTCGGGCGCACCGACATCCTGGTCAACTCCGCCGGCTTCACGCAGATGGTCGCCCACGGCAACCTCGACGGCCTCACCGACGAGCTTATCGACTCGGTGCTGACCGCCAATGTGCGCGGGCCGCTCGCGACGATCCGCGCCTTCGCGCCGATGCTGAAGGCGTCGGGCGATGGCGTCGTCGTCAACATCTCGTCCGGAGCCGGGGAGCGCGGGACCGGCAGCAGCATGATCTACGGGGCCTCCAAGGCGGCGCTCAACACGCTCAGCATGTCGCTGGCCCGCGTGCTGGCGCCGGAGGTGCGCGTCGTCGTCGTCTCGCCCGGCATGGTGCATACCGATTTCGTGCCGGGCCGCAGCGAGGAGACGATGCTCAAGGTCGCGATGGCCTCGCCGCTCAAGAAGCAGACCGAGGCCGAGGACGTAGCCCTGGCGGTGATCTCCTGCGTCACCCATCTGACACACACCACCGGCTCGATCGTCACGGTCAACGCCGGAAGCCATCTGTAGCGGCCGGACAGGCATCCATCCATGGCGGCAATCCCGCGTCAGCGCGACATCATCGACCGGCTCAAGGTCGCCGAGGCGCTGGCCGCCGTCGCGGACGATGCCGGGCCGGGCGCCGACCGCCGCTGCTTTCTGCCGGCGCTGAAGGAGGCGCTCGCCGCCGGCCACGCCGAAATCCGCCGCCGCTTCGAGGCCGAGGGCAGCGCCGCCCGCTCGGTGCGCGAGCAGAGCTTCCTGGTCGACCAGCTGATCCGCGTCCTCTTCGATTTCGTGACCGAAAAGATCTATCCGCTCGCCAACCCGACCTCGGGGGAGAAGCTCGCCGTGGTCGCGGTCGGCGGCTACGGGCGCGGCGAGCTGGCGCCCTATTCCGACATCGACCTCCTGTTCCTGCTTCCCTACAAGCAGACGCCGCATACCGAGCAGGTCGTCGAATACCTGCTCTACATGCTGTGGGATTTGGGACTTAAGGTCGGGCAATCGACGCGCTCGGTCGCCGAGTGCCTGCGCTATGCCAAGCAGGATTTGACGATCCGCACCGCGCTGCTCGAATCGCGCTACGTGTGGGGGGAGCAGCCGCTTTACGCCGATTTGCGCCAGCGCTTCGATGGCGAGATCGTCAAGGGTACCGCGGCCGAGTTCGTCGAGCAGAAGCTGGCGGAGCGCGACGCGCGGCATCACCGCGTCGGCGACAGCCGCTACCAGCTCGAACCCAACATCAAGGAAGGGAAGGGCGGGCTGCGCGATCTCCACACGCTGTTCTGGATCGCCAAATACGCCTATCGCGTCGACGACATCGCAAAGCTCGTCGAGCGCAACGTGCTGTCCGAGGAGGAGGCGCGGCGCTTCGAGCGCGACCAGTCCTTTATGTGGACCGTGCGCTGCCACCTGCATTACCTCGCGGGCCGCCCCGAGGAGCGGCTGACCTTCGACATGCAGACCGAGATCGGCCGCCGCATGGGCTATGCCGACCGCCCCGGCAGCCGGGGCGTCGAGCGGTTCATGAGGCACTATTTCCTGATCGCCAAGGATGTCGGCGACCTGACCCGCATCTTCTGCGCAATCCTCCAGATCGACCACGAAAAGCGCCGGCGCCTGTCATGGCTGCGCTGGGGCTCGGCGCGGCGCGATTTCGAGGGGTTCGTGCTCGATGGCGGGCGGCTGGCGATCCCCTCCGACGATTTCTTCGCCCGCGACCCGGTCGCGTTGCTGCGGCTCTTCCGCGTCGCCCAGCTTCACGAGATCGACATCCACCCGCGCGCGCTGCTGGCGGTCACCAAGTCGCTGCGGCTGATCGATGCCCGGCTGCGCGAAGACGCCGAGGCGAACCGCCTGTTCCTCGAAATCCTGACCTCGCCGAAGGATCCCGCGACGGCGCTGCGGCGGATGAACGAGGCCGGCGTCTTCGGCAAGTTCATCCCGGATTTCGGCCGCGTCATCGCGCAGATGCAGTACGACATGTACCACCACTACACGGTCGACGAGCACACGCTGTTCGCGATCGGCATTCTGCACGACATCGAAACCGGGACGCTGAAGGACGAGCTTCCGGTCGCCAGCGCGATCATGCCGACCGTCGTGTCGCGCCGCGCGCTCTATCTCGCGACCCTGCTGCACGACATCGCCAAGGGGCGAGGCGGCGACCACTCCGAGCTCGGCGAGCAGATCGCGCTGAAGCTCGGACCGCGCCTCGGACTCACCGACGAGGAGACCGAGACCGTCGCCTGGCTGGTGCGCTGGCACCTGCTGATGAGCAGCACCGCCTTCAAGCGCGATATCGGCGACCCGCAGACGATCCAGAATTTCGTCGAGCGGGTGCAGTCGCCGGAGCGCTTGAAGCTGCTGCTGATCCTGACCTGCGCCGATATCCGCGCGGTCGGCCCCAAGGTGTGGAACGGGTGGAAGGCGGCGCTCCTGCGCGAGCTCTACCACTCGACGCTCGATACCATCTCGGGCGGCCTGACCGCCGAGGCGCGCGATTCCCGCGTCGCCGGCGCCCAGGAGGCGGCCCGCGCGCTGCTGCCCGAATTCACCGACGACGAATTCGCCGCCTATGCCGGGCGCGGCTACCCGTTCTACTGGCTGTCGCTCGACGCCGAGACGCACGCGCGCCACGCCCGGCTGGTCCGCGGCGCCGAGGCGAGCGGCAAGCCGGTCACCGTCGAGCAGCGCGTCGATGAAAGGCGCGCGGTAACCGAGATCACGCTCTACACCGCCGACCACGCCGGCCTCTTCTCGCGCATCGCCGGCGCGCTCGCGGTCAGCGGCGCCAATATCGTCGACGCCAAGATCGTGACGATGACCAACGGCATGGCGCTCGACACGTTCTGGATCCAGGACCCCGAGGGCGGGCCGTTCAGCCGCCGGGACAAGCTCGCCAAGCTCGGCCAGGTCTTCGAGAACGTGCTGACCGGCGATTTGAAGCCGCATCGCGAGCTCGACCGGCCGCCGCCGATCCCCAGCCGCACCCATGTCTTTACCGTGCCGCCGCGCGTCCTCGTCGACAACCAGGCGAGCCGCTCGCACACGGTGATCGAGGTCAACGGACGCGACCGCCCTGGCCTCCTCTACGAGCTGACGCGCGAGCTGACGCGGCTCAACCTGCAGGTCTCCAGCGCCAAAATCTCAACCTACGGCGAGAAGGTGGTCGACGTGTTCTATGTCAAGAACCTGTTCGGCCATAAGGTCGAGCACCCGGCCAAGCTCGACGAAATCCGCACCACGCTGGAGACCGTCCTCGCCAAGGGCAATATCGCCCCGCCGGTCGCCGCGCCCGCGCGCCGGCCCCGCGCCGCCGTCGCGGCCGAGTAGCCGCCCCGCACATTCTCGCGTATGGGTGGAACTTCAAACCCTGCCGGTCCGTTGTTTATCCCAGAGCGGCCATGACGCCGCGTTCTGGGAGAGGGACATGGTACGGTCTGGTGCTTCGATACTAATGATAATCTCCACGCTCGCGCTCGCCGGTTGCGGCACGACGCCGGGATGCCGTGCGGTCAGCACTGGGCTGCTCGGCGCCGGCACGGGTGCTGCTATCGCCGCGGTTGCGGGCGGGCCGATCGGGCTCGGCGCGGCCATCGGCGGCGCGACGGGCGCGATCGGCGGCGCGGCGACCGCGCCGCAAAGCGCGAGCCTCGGCCCGTCGCCGCTTTGCTACTGATCTAGGCTGACGCGGTGGGGCCGGTTCGCCGGTCCCACCCCATCTACTCCCGCAAATCCTCGAAGAATTCCCGCACGCGGGCGAAAAAGCCCTCGCTCTGCGGGTTGGTCTTGCGGCTTTCGCTTTCCTGGACGAACTCGCGCAGCAGCTCCTGCTGGCGTTTCGACAGGTTGACCGGCGTCTCGACGACCGCCTCGATAAACATGTCGCCGCGCAAACTGGAGCGCAGCACCGTCATCCCCTTGCCGCGGAGACGGAACTGGTGGCCCGACTGGGTTCCCGCCGGCACCGTCACGCGGGTGCGGGTGCCATCGACGGTCGGCACCTCGATCGTGCCGCCCAGCGCCGCCGTCGTGATCGGCAGCGGTACCCGGCAATGCACGTTGGCGCCCTCGCGCTGAAAAATCGCGTGCGGGGGAATCGCGATAAAGATGTAGAGGTCGCCCGGCGCCGCCCCAGCGCGCCCGACCTCGCCCTCGCCGGCCAGGCGGATGCGGGTGCCGTCCTCGACCCCCGGCGGGATATTGACCGACAGCGTCTTCTCGCGCCGGACACGGCCCTGGCCGCCGCACGGCTTGCACGGCTTTTCGATGACGTTGCCGGCCCCGTGACAGGTCGGGCAGGTCCGCTCGAGCGTAAAGAACCCTTGCTGCTGGCGGACGCGGCCGTGGCCGCCGCAGGTCCGGCACGATACGGGGCGCGAGCCCGGCTCGGAGCCGCTGCCCTTGCAGGTGTCGCAATGCACCATCGTGGCGATGCGCACGGTCGTCTGCTTGCCGCGATGCGCGTCTTCGAGGGTGATTTCGAGGTTGTAGCGGAGGTCGCTGCCGCGGTTCGGGTTGCCTTGGCTGCGGCCGCCGCCCATCGTCCCGAACATCTCCTCGAAGATGTTGGCAAAGCCGCCGCCGAACCCGCCGAAACCCCCGCCGCCAAACCCGCCCGCGCCGCCGCCGCCCTGCTCGAAGGCGGCATGGCCAAAGCGGTCGTAGGCGGCGCGCTTCTGGTCGTCCTTGAGGATGTCGTAGGCTTCGTTTACGTCCTTGAACTTCTGCTCGGCCGCCTTGTTCCCCGGGTTGCGGTCGGGGTGGTACTGCATCGCCGCCTTGCGATAGGCGCGCTTGATCTCCTCGGAATCGGCCGATTTCGATACGCCGAGGAGGTCATAAAAATCCTGCTTCGCCATGTTCGAGTGTTGCCCGGCTTAGTATCGCGCTGGTGAAAAACCACCCCCGGATTTTGGCCGGGGGTGGGTTTCGTGGAATCCTCAGCCGGAGCCGCGCTTCTTGTGTTCGTCGACTTCCTCGAAGTCGGCGTCGACGACCTTGTCGTCGTGGCCCGGGCCACCATGCGTCCCGCCGCCGGGGTGGTCGCCGCCCGGCGCCGGGCCGCCCGCCTCGGGCGCGCCTTGCTGGGCCTTGTAGAGCGACTCGCCCATCTTCATCGAGGCCTGCGCCAAGGCTTCGGTCTTCGCCTTGATCGCGTCGAGATCCTCGCCGCCGACGACGTCCTTCAGCGCCTGGACCGCCTGCTCGACCGCCGTCTTCTCCTCGGCCGGCACCTTGTCGCCGGCTTCGCCGAGGCTGCGCTCGGCCGTGTGGATCAGGCTGTCCGCCTGGTTCTTGGCCTCGACGAACTCGCGCTTCTTCTTGTCCTCCTCGGCATGCGCCTCGGCGTCCTTGACCATCTGGTCGATATCGGCCTCAGAGAGACCGCCCGAGGCCTGGATGCGGATCTGCTGCTCCTTGTTGGTCGCCTTGTCCTTGGCCGAGACCTGGACGATGCCGTTGGCGTCGATGTCGAAGGTGACCTCGACCTGCGGCATGCCGCGCGGCGCCGGCGGGATGCCGACGAGATCGAACTGGCCCAACAGCTTGTTGTCGGCCGCCATCTCGCGCTCGCCCTGGAAGACGCGGATCGTCACCGCGGTCTGGTTGTCTTCGGCGGTCGAGAAGGTCTGGCCCTTCTTGGTCGGGATCGGCGTGTTGCGGTCGATCAGCCGGGTGAAGACGCCGCCCAGCGTCTCGATGCCCAAGGATAGCGGCGTCACGTCGAGCAGCAGGACGTCCTTGACCTCGCCCTGCAGCACGCCGGCCTGAATCGCCGCACCGATCGCCACCACCTCGTCGGGATTGACGCCGCGGTTCGGGTCTTTGCCGAAGATCTGCTTGACGGTCTCGATGACCTTCGGCATGCGCGTCATGCCGCCGACCAGGATGACCTCGTCGATCTCCGACGCCTTGAGGCCGGCGTCGCGCAACGCGGCGCGGCACGGGTCGACCGTTTTCTGGATCAAATCATCGACCAGTTGCTCCAGCTTCGAGCGCGACAATTTGATGTTGAGGTGCTTCGGCCCGTG
>DASUIE010000307.1:0-6776 GCA_036273175.1 Allostellaceae bacterium | reverse complement strand
GCGCCGGCGTCTGCTGCTGTCGAACGCCGCCGTCCAGCCGGCCGAGCGGTCTTCGGTGCTGATCGCGCTGATCGTCTCGATCGTAATGCTGGCCGCACTCGCCCCGTTCGCAACTGTGATGTTGC
Organism: Allostellaceae bacterium; assembly: GCA_036273175.1. GTDB lineage: Bacteria > Pseudomonadota > Alphaproteobacteria > ATCC43930 > CGMCC-115725 > DATARH01. Next base: position 6,651 of record DASUIE010000307.1, on the reverse strand, counting down.
CCGCGGTGCCGGCCTTCATCCCGGCTTACGAGACCGCGCTCTTAATCATCGACCTGATCGCGGCCGTCCTGATGTTCGGCCAGTTCGCCCAGCTCAGGACCGCGCCCGTGCTGGTGCTGGCTTGCGGCTACCTGTTCGACGCGCTGATGACCATGGCGCATGCCCTCACCTTTCCAGGGCTGTTCGCGCCCGGCGGGTGGCTGTGGGCCGGGACGCAAAGCACCGCCTGGATTTATATGATCTGGCACGGGGGGTTTGCGCTTTTCGTACTCGGCTATGCCGTGCTGCAATATCGCGCCGAGGGCGTGGCGGGCGCGCTCACCGGACGGCATGCCCTGATCGCGATCGCGGCGGCGATCGGGCTGGCCGATGCGCTGATCCTGCTCGTCACGGTCGGACACGATTGGATGCCGGTGCTGCTCCAGGACGGCAACTACACGCGCGTCTATATCGTCACGGTGACGACCGTCTGGGTAGTGAGCTTTGCCGCGGCGGCGGCCGTGTGGCGGCGGCGCGACCGGTCCGCCCTCGACCTCTGGCTTGTCGTCGTGATGGTGGCCTGGCTGGCCGACATCGCCCTGAGCGCGGGGCTCAACCGGGCGCGCTGGGATGTCGGGTTCTATTTCGGCCGCGGCTATGGGCTGGTCGCGGCGAGCTTTGTCGTGGCGATGATCCTCCTGGAGACGAGCGGCCTCCATAGCCGGCTGGCGCGGGCGACGGTCCGGCTGGAGAAGCGCGCGAGCCGGTTGGAGGCCGAGCACCACAACACCGAGGCGCAGCTCCGCCAGGCGCAGAAAATGGAGGCGCTGGGCAATCTGACCGGCGGCATGGCGCACGATTTCAACAATCTGTTGGGCGCGCTGATCCTCAATCTCGAAACGCTGGAGACCATGGTCGAGCCCGGCAGCGAAGCCGCCGAGGTGGTGGAACTGTCGCTGGAAGCGACCCTGCACGGGGCCGAGCTGACCCGGCACCTTCTCGCCTTCGCGCGGCGCCAGCCGCTGCAGCCGCGGCGCGTCGAGCTGAACGCGCTGATCGGCGAACTGGCCAAGTTCCTCGGCCGGGCGCTCGGCGAGCACATCACGGTCTCGCTCGATCCGGCGGCCGATCTGTGGCCCGTCATCGCCGACCCGTCGCAAGTCGGGTCGGCGCTGACCAACCTCGCCAACAATGCGCGCGACGCGATGCCCAATGGCGGCAAGCTGATGATCGAGACCGGCAACCGCATCATCGATGCCGATTACGCGGCGCAGCACCAGGAACTGTCCCCCGGCGAATACGCGATGATCCAGGTGACCGACACCGGGACCGGCATGTCGCCAGAGACACTCGCGCGCGTGTTCGAGCCGTTCTTCACGACCAAGGAGGTCGGCAAGGGCAGCGGGCTTGGCCTCGCGATGGTGTTCGGGTTCATGAAGCAGTCGGGCGGCCACATCAACGTCTATAGCGAGCTCGGTGTCGGCACGACGTTCCGCCTCTACCTGCCGCGCGCGACCGAGGAACCCGACGCGCCGGAGGCCGAAAAGACGCCGCCGCTGCCGACCGGCTCGGGCGAGACGATCCTCGCGGTCGAGGACAATGCCGGGCTGCGGCGCGTCGCGGTGCGCCAGCTCAAGGAGCTCGGCTACCGGGTGATCGAGGCGGATACCGCCGCCGCCGCGCTGGCGATCCTCGAGGCTGAGACCGTGGCGCTGGTGCTGACGGATGTGGTGATGCCGGGCGGGATGAGCGGGGTGGCACTCGCCAAGATCGTCGCCGAGCGCTGGCCGTCGACGCGGATCGTGCTGACCTCGGGTTTCCCCGAGGCCGGGTTCGGAGAAGCCGACAACATCGGCGATTTCGGCCGGTTGCTCAGCAAGCCTTACCGCCGGGCCGATCTCGCAAAGGCGATCAAGGACGCTCTGGGGGCATAGCGGCGTCGTCGATCTGAAGCTGCACCGCGTCGCCGCCGCGCCAGGTATCGCGGCGCAGATGACCGGCGACGTTCACCGCCCGGCCCCGCATCCCCGCGAGGAATTCGCCGAGCGGCAGGCCGCCGACCCGGAACGCGATCGCCCTCAGCTGCCCCTCTCCGAGGACGTCGGCGAGAGTGACGCGAAGGTGCCCGGTACCAACCGGCTCTGCATGAACGACTCGCAACGATGGAAACGCGAAGCGCGGCTCGGGGTTGGCGGAGCCGAACGGGGCCAGCGCATCGATGTGATCGATCAGCCGCGCCTGGGCCGCCGCCGCAGACAGCGCGCCGTCGAACGACAGCTCGGGCACGAGCCCCGCGACATCGAGCCCCTCGCCGAGCCGCGCGGCGAAAAACTCGCGCAGCTCCTCGACCCGGCCGGATGCGACCGTAAACCCGGCCGCCATCGCGTGCCCCCCGCCGTTGAGGAGCAGCCCGGCCTGACGCGCGGCGATCACGGCCGGCCCCAGCGCGATGCCGGGGATCGAGCGGCCCGAGCCTTTGCCGACGCCGCCATCGACCGCGACGACGCAAGCCGGCCGGTTGTACCGGTCCTTGAGCCGAGCCGCGACGATGCCGATGACGCCGGGATGCCAGCCTTGGTTGGCGACAAAGACCAGGGACGGCGATTGCGGGGTCGCCTCGACCTGGGCGATCGCCTGTTCCAGCGCGGCGGCCTCGATCTCGCGCCGCTCGCGGTTGTGGCCGTCGAGACGTTGCGCCAGCTCGGCGGCGAGCGCCCTGTCGTCGGTGGCGAGCAGCCGCGCGCCGAGATCGGCCGCCCCGACCCGTCCGCCGGCATTGACCCGCGGCCCGATGCCGAAGCCGAGCTGATAGGCGTCGACCGGCCCGCTCATCCCGGCGATCGAGGCAAGCGCCGCAAACCCGGCATTGCCGCCGCCGCGCGCAACGCGGATGCCCTGCGCGACGAGGGCGCGGTTAAGCCCCGTCAGCGGCACCACATCGCAAACCGTGCCGAGCGCGACGAGATCGAGCCACAAGAGAAGGTCGGGCTCGGCGCGCGCTGCGTACCACCCGGCGGCGCGCAAGGCGCGGTTGACCCCGATGACGAGCAGGAACACGAGGCCGACCGCGGCGAGGTTGCCGTGCGGGCTCGCTTCGTCGAGGCGGTTCGGATTGACCACCGCGAACGCCTTGGGGAGGAGCGGCTCGGCGACGTGATGGTCGATGACGATGACGTCGAGCCCGTCGGCGGCGGCCGCGGCGAGCGGCTCGTGCGCGGTGGTCCCGCAATCGACGGTAACGACGAGCCCGGCGCCCTCGGCCTTCAGCCGGGCGAGAGCTGGGGCGTTCGGGCCGTAGCCTTCGCGCATCCGGTCGGGGACATAGACTCCGACATCGATGCCGACCGCGGCAAAAAAGCGCCGGAGCAGCGCCGCCGATGTCGCACCGTCGACATCGTAGTCGCCGAAGACGACGATCCGCTCGCCGCGCTGCACCGCCAAGAGAATGCGGGCGACGGCACGGTCCATGTCGACGAGATGCGACGGGTCGGGAAGCCGGTCGCGCAGGCGCGGCGCAAGAAAGCCTGGAGCCTCATCCGGGTCGACGCCGCGTTGCGCGAGCATGCGCCCGACGATTTCGGGCAGGCCGTACCGCTCCGAAACCGCGGCGGCGGCCCGCATGTCGCCCGGACGCGCCCGCCAGCGCCGCCCGGTGACCGAGCGCTCTACCCCCAGAAAGGCGGGTTCCGCCGATGGTCCCCCATCCATCGGCGCGGCTCAGTCGGCGAAGCGGGCGAAATCCGCCTTGCGGGCAAAATCGTGCTGCGCCTCGATATAGCGCACCGTTCCGCTCTTCGAGCGCATCACCACCGAATGCGTGACCGCGCCGCCGGGGATGCGCCGCACCCCACGCAGCATCGTGCCGTTGGTAACGCCGGTCGCGGCGAACATGACGTTGCCCGAAGCCAGTTCGAGCAGCTTGTACTTGCGGTCGAGATCGGTGATGCCGAGCCGATGCGCCCGGCCGCGCTCGTCGTCGTTGCGGAACAGGAGGCGCCCCTGCATCTGCCCGCCGATGCAGCGCAGCGCCGCGGCCGCCAGTACCCCCTCCGGCGCCCCGCCCGAGCCGTAATACATATCGATGCCGGTATCCGGCTCGGAGGTGGCGATGACGCCGCCGACATCGCCGTCGCCGATCAGGTTGATCTTGGCCCCCGCCCCCCGCACCGCGGCGATCAGGTCGGCATGGCGCGGACGGTCGAGGATGCAGACGACCAGCTCGGATACCGGGATCTTCTTGGCCTGCGCCAAATTCTTGAGGTTTGTTGCCGGGGTCTCGTCGAGATCGACCAGATCGGCCGGAAGCCCCGCTCCGACGGCGATTTTGTCCATGTAGACATCGGGCGCGTTGAGAAACCCGCCGGCATCGGCAAAGGCCAGCACCGCGAGTGCGTTGGGGAGGCCCTTTGCGGTGATCGTGGTGCCTTCGAGCGGATCGAGCGCGATGTCGATCTTGGGGCCCTGCCCGGTCCCGACCTTCTCGCCGATATAGAGCATCGGCGCCTCGTCGCGCTCGCCCTCCCCGATCACCACCGTGCCTTCGATTTCGAGGGTGTTCAGCGCGACGCGCATCGCGTCGACGGCGGCCTGGTCGGCGGCCTTCTCGTCGCCCCGGCCCATCAGCCGCGTTGCCGACAGCGCGGCTACTTCGGTCACCCGCACCGCCTCCAGCGCGAGATGACGATCCATCCTCAAAGGTTCGGCCATCGGTTCCTCCTGGCGTTTATCGTTACCAGCGGTTTGTTTCAGAAATCCTCGATGCGGATCATGCGCGGCGGCTCCAAGACCGTGTCGAGCCCGCCGATCGCGTCGAGCGCGCGCCGCATCGCCGCCTCTACCGTCACATGCGTGGTCAGAACGATCGGCACCGCCTCGCCCGGCGCGCGCCCGCGCTGGATCATCGATTCCATCGAGACCTGCTGGTCGCGGAGCGCGGCGGCGATATCGGCGATGACCCCGGGCTGATCGAGCACCATCAGGCGGATGTAGTAGGCGCCGTGGTGCCGCTCCATCGGCGCGCCGGCAACCGGCTGCAGCGCGCCGACCGGCACGCCGAAGGTCGAGACGATCCGGCCGGCGGCGATATCGACGAGGTCGGCGGCGACCGCGGAAGCGGTCGGAAACGCGCCGGCGCCGCGCCCCTGGAGCACGATCTGACCGACGAAATCGCCCTCTGCCACAACAGCGTTGAAGACGCCCTCGACCGCGGCGATCGGCTTGCCCCGCTGGACCATGCAGGGGTGGACGCGCTGCTCCAGCCCGTCCTCGGTCCGGCGGGCGATGCCGAGCAGCTTGATGCGGTAGCCGAGTTCCTCGGCGAAATCGATGTCGAGGCGCGAGACGTGGCGGATGCCCTCGACATAGACCCCGTCGAAATCGACCGGCCGGCCGAACGCCGCGCTCGCGAGCACCGCGAGCTTGTGCGCCGCGTCGACCCCGTCGATGTCGAAGCTCGGATCGGCCTCGGCATAGCCGAGCTTCTGCGCCTCCGCGAGCACTTCGCCGAACTCGCGCCCGCTCTCGCGCATCGTCGTCAGGATGTAGTTGCAGGTGCCGTTGAGGATGCCGTAGACGCGGTCCAGCCGGTTTCCCGACAGGCCCTCGCGCAGCGCCTTGATGACCGGGATGCCGCCCGCCACCGACGCCTCGAACGCGAGCGCCAGGCCGGCCCCCTCGGCCGTCTCGGCGAGGCGCGTGCCGTGCCGGGCCATCAGCGCCTTGTTTGCGGTGACCACGTGCTTTTTGTGCTCGAGCGCGGCCTCGACCACCGCAAGGGCGATCCCGTCGGCACCGCCGATCAGCTCGACGACGACATCGATTTCGGGATCGGCCGCCATCGCTGCGGCGTCTTCATACCAGCGCGCGGCCGAGATATCGGCGCCGCGGTCCCGCCGACGGTCGCGCGCCGAAACGGCGCCGACGACGATATGCCGGCCGGCCCGGGCGGCGAGCAGGTCGGCCTGGCGGTCGAGCAATTGCACAAGCCCGGAGCCGACCGTGCCGAGCCCGGCGATGGCGATCTTGAGCGGAGGCTTCACGGGGATGACCAGACTTTAGGGCGAGAGCTGGATTTCAACCCGGCCGCTCGGCGCGTTCGGCCGGCTCGGCGCGGCTTCGGTCTCGATCTTGCCGACCGGCACGCCGTCCTCGGCAAGCGCTTTTGCCACCGCCTGGCCGCGATCGAGCGCGGCCCGATAATTGTCGAGCTGCGCGCGGCCCTCGGACGCCGCAGCGGCATAGGTGACGATGTGGACGGTGCCAGGCTTCTGGCGGAACTGCGCGGCAACCTTATCGATCGTGACGCGGTCGGCAGCCGTGAAATTGGCCGTGGCGGCCGAGAAGTTTATCGCCGCGACCGTATGCCCGACCGCTTTGGGCGCGGCGGAGGCGGGCATCGGAACCGGCGCGGGAGCCGGCGCCGGAGCCGGAGCGGAAATCGCCGGGGGTGGCGGAGGCGGCCGCGGCGCGGCGCTGGCCACCGCCGTCGGCGGCATCGAGCCGCGCGCCGGCAGCGGCGCCGGCGCTACCGTCGGCGAAGGCGGCGGCGGCGGCGGCCGAGTGGTCTCGGGCTGCGGCGCTTCCTTGATTGTCGGCGTCTGAAGGCTCGACTCCATCGGCCCCTTTTCGGGCGGCTCGCCTGCCTTGCGCGGCGGCGGGGCGGCGGATGCCTTC
>DASUIE010000306.1:0-4513 GCA_036273175.1 Allostellaceae bacterium | reverse complement strand
CCAGGTCCTCACCCAGTCCCGCCCGGAGCTGATCGAGAAGACGTTCGAGGCGATCCGCGGCGCCCGGCGGGCCATCGTGCACCTGTACAACTCGACCTCGGAGCTGCAGCGCCGCGTCGTTTTCGGCCTCGACAAATCCGGCATCGTCGATATCGCGGTGACCGGCGCGCGGCAAATCCGCGAGCTGGCCGAGCGGATGCCGGAGACCGAGATCGTCTACCAGTACTCGCCGGAGAGCTTCACCGGCACCGAGCTCGATTTCGCCATCGAAATCTGCGAGGCGGTGATGGATGTCTGGCAGCCGACGCCGCGGAAAAAGATGATCGTCAACTTGCCGGCGACGGTCGAGATGGCGACCGCCAATGTGCATGCCGACCAGATCGAATGGTTCGGCCGCAATATCCGCGACCGCGACAGCCTGGTCTTGAGCCTGCATCCGCACAACGACCGCGGCGCGGCGGTGGCGGCGACCGAGCTCGGGCTGATGGCCGGCGCCGACCGGGTCGAGGGCACGCTGTTCGGCAATGGCGAGCGCACCGGCAATGTCGACGTCATCACGCTGGCGCTCAATCTGTTCAGCCAGGGCGTCGATCCGGGCCTGACCGTCAGCGACATCGACGAGGTCGTCCGCACCTCCGAATATTGCACGCAGCTGCCGGTGCATCCGCGCCACCCCTATGCTGGCGAGCTGGTCTACACGGCGTTCTCCGGGTCGCATCAGGACGCGATCAAGAAGGGCTTCGACGCCCTGAAGAAGCGCAACGACGATTTCTTCGAGGTGCCGTATCTGCCGATCGACCCCAAGGATCTCGGCCGCAGCTACGAGGCGGTGATCCGCGTCAACTCGCAATCCGGCAAGGGCGGCGTCGCCTATCTCTTGAAGGAGGATCACGGCCTCGACCTGCCGCGCATGCTGCAGATCGAGTTCTCCAAGGTGGTGCAGGAGGTGACCGACCGCACCGGCAAGGAGATGACCAGCGCCAATATCTGGGATCTGTTCCAGGAGACCTATTTCGGCGACGGCGGCATCGGTCTCGTCGACTACACGATGCTGCCCGAGCCTCGGCCGGGCGAGCGGCGGCTCGAGGCGACGGTAACGGTCGACGGCAAGGAGCGGCGTATCGAAGGGACCGGCAACGGACCCATCGCCGCCTTTGTCGATGCGCTGCGGCGCGATTGCGGCATCGCGCTGACCTTTCTCGACTACAGCGAGCACGCGGTCGCCGGCGGCGCCGATGCCCGCGCCGCCGCCTACGTCAAGGTGAAGAACGAAGGCGACGACACGCTCTACGGCGTCGGCATCGACGAGAACATCGTCACCGCCTCGCTACGGGCGGTCGCCAGCGCCGCGACGCGGGTGCGCAAGGCGGCGCGGTAGCGCCCCGCCGGTACGCCGACCAGACCTCCAGGGAGCACCTTTAATGGCCGAGACCAGGGTGAAGAGCGAGATCGCCGGCTCGGTCTGGAAGGTCGAGGTCGCGGTCGGCGACCGGGTCGCCGAGGAAGACCCGCTGATCGTCCTCGAATCGATGAAGATGGAGATCCCGCTCCTCGCCCCGCGCGCCGGGGTGGTGACCGAAATCCTCGTCGCCGAGGGCGATGCGATCGGCGAGGGCGATGTCGCGGTGGTGCTCGGCTAGGCCTTCAGCGTGATGTCCTCGAACGGCGCGGTGTAGGGCATCCCGGCGATTTTCCCGAACGACGACTCGCCGACCCTGGGGCCGACCCCGTTGAGGAACGCGAGCAGCCACAGCGGCGCGTAGACCGATTTCTCGTAGACCATCCGCTGCATCTTTTCGAGGATCGCAGAGCGCTTCTTCGGGTCGAGCTCGACCGCCTGCTGCGGGTAGAGCTCGTCGATGTCGGGATAGCTGCCATAGACATAGGCCCCGCCCTTGATCGTGAACGAAGCGAGCCGCGTCGCCGCGTTGCCGAACGCGCCGCTCGCCGCGCGCAGGATGCCCTTGGTGTACTGCTTGCCGCCGAACGCGGTCAGAAACCCGGCCCGCTCGACCGGGTTGAGCTTGGCGCGGATGCCGACCTGGGCGAACTGGTCGAGCGCCACCTCGCCGATATTCGAGTACGAGGCGTCGCACCAGAAGGTGCCGGCGTCGAAGCCGTTGGGGAACCCGGCCTCGGCGAGCAGCTTTTTCGCCTTGTCGCGGTCGAACACCGCGGGCGGCGGCTGCCAGTAATGCTCGTAGGTGTCGGGGACGATGCTGTTGGTGATTTTGCAGAAGCCGAGGAACAGCGCCTTGTTCATCCCGTCTCGGTCGAGCGCGAGGTTCGCCGCCTGGCGCACGCGGACATCGTGCCACGGCGATTTCGGGTCCCACTGCTCTGGGAAATAGATCCAGTTCGAGGCCTGGGTGACGACGCCCTTTAGCGTCAGCTCCGGCATCTTCTGCAGCTCTTCGGCAAGCTCGCCGCGGATCGAATAGGCGATGTCGACCTCGCCGGCCTTGAGCGAGGCGAGCCGGGTCGTCTCGTCGGTGATGACCTTCATCACGACCCGTTTGACCGCCGGCACCTTGCGCCAATAGTTCTCGTTGGCCTCGAGCACCAGCTCGACGCCGGGGTTGTACGAGACGAATTTGTAGGGTCCCGCGCCGATCGGGTGCTTGCGGAAACCGTCGTCGCCGACCTTCTCGACGTACTTCTTCGGCACCACCCAGCCGGCGCCGCTCGCCGTCGAATAGAAGGTCAGGAAATCCGGCCACGGGTTTTTCAGCTTGAAGCGGACGTGGCGCGGGTCGGGCGTCTCGATCGACGCGACCCGGTCCTTCATCAGCTTGTCGGAGGCGCCGCGGTAGCGCTCGAACGAGAACTTGACGTCCTCGGCGGTGACGGGGTCGCCGTTATGGAACTTGACGCCGTCGCGCAGCACGAACTCGTAGGTCAGGCTGTCTTCGGACACCGTCCACGATTCCGCCAGCGAGGGGGTATAGAGCTTGCCCGGCATCGGCTTTACGACGCCGTCATGCAGCGCGTAGAGCACCATGAACGGCGTGATCAGCGCCTGCGTGTCGGCCGGGTCGAACCAGGTCGGCGACAGCGACACGTGCACCGCCCAGGTCAGCTGTCCGGAAGGCGCGGCGGCCAAGGCCCGCCCCGAGACCCCGGTGGCAGCGGCGGCGGCCGTCATCGCCAGCACATCGCGCCGTGATAGCGTGGTCATGGTGCCCCCTCCCTTTACGCACTTGCTTGTCGTTGGGCAAAGCCTAGCCGCGCCGTGCGAAAATGTCTCGCGGTTCGCGTAAGGCTGCTGAAAGGTCAAGAGGGCTGGAGGAGGACAATTCCGGCGAGCCGGGCGTGCCGCACGAGGATGTCGAAAACTGGGTCCGCTCCCGGGACACCGGCCGCGAGAATGGCCGCGGCGGCTTAAGGGCATTTTTTCGCGCTTCGCATGCCGCCATGCGTCCTCGCGTGTTGACAGGGTGCCCGTCGCGCATGACGATTGTTCTCAGATCGAGCAAATCCCGCGTAGTCCCTTCGTCCGGCGCTGGTCGGGCGAGGCCCAGCAAGGAAGGTTCGCCATGCCGGTTCGTGTGCAATATCCGGAGTCCATCGAACCCCTCGTCCAGATGATCGAGGACACGCCGCCGAACGAGATCATCGACCGCGCGCTCGAAAAGCTGCGCGACGGCGTCTCGACCAGGACGATGCTGACCGCCTCGGCGCTCGCGGTGACGCGCTCCTCCGAGCTGCCGCCGGGCCATCACGGCGGCCCGCTGCACCCGCTCGCCGGGCTCTATGCGATCTCGAACCTGGTCGACCGGCTCGACGAGGACCAGAAATTCCTGCCGGTGCTGCAGCACGTCGCGCTGTCGAACAAGCACATCCACCATCCGGCGATGGGCCCGTACCAGCTCCTCGAATTCGCGGCGGAAGACGCCGGCGGGGTCGAGGCGACCAAATCCGCCTTCCTGACCGCCTGCGGCCGCGGCGAGTCGAACAAGGCCGACCATTTGTTCCAGTGGCTCTGGCACAACGTCCCGCGGATCGAGGCGTTCGACCTGCTGATGAGCATCGCGATCCCGAAGAACATGCTCGACGACCATTATTTCATCTTCCCCTCCTTTGTCTGGCGCGCGTTTGACGCCGGGATCATCGACGACGAGTACTTCACCCTGTTGATGCGGCCGGCGGTGCGCTACGTCTCGCGCTTCCCGGTGGCCCCGGCGATCGGCGAGATCGACCTGCTGATCAAAAATTACGACCTCCTCAACAAGGTCACCCGCCAGGAGACCGGCGACGACGAGACCGTCGCGATCGGACGCCTCGGCAAGTCGATCCAGAATGTCGAGGAATACGCCGCGATCCCCGGGATGATCGCCGCCGCGCTCGCCAAGGGGCTGTCGCTCGACGGCGCCGGCGAGGCGCTGTCGATCGGCGCCGCCGGGCTGTTCCAGCGCTCGCTGACCGGCAACCCGATGGATGTGCACCTGCACACCAGCATCAATATCCGCCGCTATCTGATCGGCCTCGACGGCATCAACCTGAAGAACAAGAT
>DASUIE010000305.1:0-4872 GCA_036273175.1 Allostellaceae bacterium | reverse complement strand
GGGTTTGTCCCGTCGCCGGAGGCGGGGCTTCCGGCAAGCGCCGACACAAGCGAGGGTCGCCTCCGCGCCCGCTGGCTGGTGCCGCGCCGCGAGGTGGCGAACACGGTGCGCTTCCGCCGGCGCAAGGGCACGCTCGGCGTGCTCGACCAGCTTGCCGCCGACATCGCCGAATGGCCGGCCCGCGCGGTCGAGTTCTACCGCCTGCTCGGGTGGAACCAGAACATCAACCACCTGCACCTTCACCGCGCGCGTCTAGCCGATCTGCGCGACATGGAGGCGCTCGACCTCCTCGACGAGCCGTTCGACCGGATGGCGCACAGCGTCGACGTGCGGCGGATCGACTCGCACCGCACTCTCGGGCGGACAAACATCCCGTCAGTCGGCGTCTTCGTGTGGCGGCTGAAATCGTATTCGGTCACCTACACGCCGGCGCATTGCGACGAGGAGGTCGGGCCGCACTGTTTCACATTCAGCGTGCTCGGCCAGGACGCGCCGCTGTTCATCCGCCCGAACCGCGAGCTGAGGGCGCCCCCGGAGGACGAGCTCGGCCTGCCGGCGCCGATCCGCCGGCTGGCTTTCGAAAAGACGCCCGGCCTCTATTACGGGCCCGGCCGCAGCCTTTCGATCTGGGCCGAGGACTGGGCCGGGATCGAAGGCGACCAGCCCGTCCCGCTCGCCAACATCGTCCCGGCGGATTTGAGCGGCTGGCATTACGTGCCGCCGGCCCGCCACATCGCTGTCGACCCGGTGCTCGGCCGCATCGCCTTTCCGCCGTCGCAGATCCCCCGCAAGGGGGTGCGGGTTACCTACCAATACGGCTTCAGCGCCGATATCGGCGGCGGCGAGTACCGGCGCGTGCTGTCGGACCCGGCGCCGCGGATGGTGCGGGTGGCCGATCCCGACCATCCGGGACAGACGATCCTGCAGCCGAGCGAGCCCAAGACCTATCGCGTCGGCCGCGGCGACGGGCTCTACCACCGCATCGCCGACGCGATCGCCGCGTGGCGTCAGGACATGCCCTGGGACGCCGTGATCGAACTCACCGAGAGCGGGGTGTTTGTCGAGCCGCTGCAATTCGACATCGGCAACGACCGCACCCTGGAATTGCGCGCGGCAAACGGCGCCCGGCCGGTGCTGCGCCTGCTTGATTGGCAGACCGACGTGCCGGATTCGCTGTCGGTGACGATGGGCGACGGCAGCCGCTTTACGATGGACGGGCTGATGGTCACCGGCCGTGGCGTCCAGGTGAGCGGGCCAGAGGGCGACACGCCGCCGCCGGCGCCAGGCTCTGGGCCGTTCTGCGCCTCGCAGCTCGTCATCCGTCACTGCACGCTGGTGCCCGGCTGGGGCATCGATTGCGACTGCATGCCGGATCGCCCGGCCGAGTCGTCGCTCGAATTGTCCGGGCTGCGCTGCGCCGTTGCGATCGAGCGCAGCATTCTCGGCTCCATCCTGGTGCAGGAGGACGAGGTCCGCCGCGACCCGATCCCGATCCGGATCGGCGACAGCATCGTCGATGCGGCGATGCCGGGAAACGGCGCCATCTGCGGCATCGAGGACCGGCCGGCGCATGCCGCGGTGACGATCCTCCGCTGCACCGTGTTCGGGATCGTCGATGTGCATTCGGTCCCGCTCGCCGAGAACAGCATCTTCAACGATTGCGTCCATGTCGCGCGCCGGCAGATCGGCTGCATGCGGTTCTGTTACGTGCCGCCCGGGTGCCGCACGCCGCGGCGCACATCCTGCCAGCCCGACCTCGTCGTCGCCGCCGTCAAGGCAGCGGTGACCGACCCGGTGGCGCAGGCGGCCGATATCCTCGTCGAGCAGGTCCGGGTGCGCCCGGTCTTTAACAGCATCCGTTACGGCCGCCCCGACTACGCCCAGCTCTCAGCCGATTGCGCGGTTGAGATCGTGCGCGGCGCCGACGACGAATCGGAGATGGGCGTCTTTCACGACCTGTTTCAGCCGCTGCGGGAGGCGAACCTGCTGGCGCGGCTCGAGGAGTTCACGCCGGCGGGGAGCGATGTGGGGATCATTCGTGTCACATGACCCGAGACCGGCGCCGGCAATTTTCGCGGATCACACGGGGATAGCACCATGAAGGGCGATTTCACCCGCGACACCTTTCACCCGATCAAGCATTTCAGCCGCGTGCTCAGCCAGCAGGGGCGGGTGACCGTCGATGCCGACGCCAATGAGCAATCGGCGATCCTGCTGCATATGCTGCGGCAGCTTGCCCGCGACCTGATCGGCCCCTATGCCGCGCCGCGCGACGAGGGCGGCTTTACCATCGTCGCGGCCGGGAGCGGCGGCTTCACGATCGAGGCGGGCCGCTACTACGTCGACGGCATCCTCGTCGAAAACGACGCGGATTGCCCCTACGGGGCGCAGCCCGACTGGCCAGTGCCGGCCGACGATCCCCTCGCCGCCTGGATCAAGGCGCCCGTCGCAAGCAAGGCGTTCTGGCTCTATCTCGACGTGTGGGAGCGGCTGATCACCAGCGTCGAGGATTCCTCCATCCGGGAAAAGGCGCTCGGCGGCCCCGATACCGCGGCGCGCGCGAAGGTCGTGTGGCAGGTCAAGGGTTTGCCCATCGACCCGGCATCGTTCACCCGGAACGACCGGGCCTATGGCCTGACCGCGGCCTGCGCCGCCCCGCTCGGCAACTTGACCCCGGTCAGCGCCGCCACCCTCGCGGCGCGGGTGGACCCCGGAGAGGTCTCCGACGACCCGTGCGTGCTGTCGCCGCATGCGCAATATCGCGGCGCCGAAAACCAGCTTTATCGGGTCGAGATTCATATCGGCGGCGCCGCCGGCGTGGCGACCTTCAAATGGGCGCGCGACAACGGCAGCCGGCTTGCCGCCTGGACCGACAACGGCAACGGCGCCAACGAGCTCTCTGTAGGCAATTCGCGAGGTTTCGAGGCGGGCAACTGGGTCGAGCTCAGCAACGACGTGACCGATCTGCAGGGGCTGCCCGGCACGCTCGTGCGGCTCGCCAAGGTCGAGCCGGGGACGCTGACCCTCGACGCGGCCAGCATCCCCAACGGCGCCAACGTCACCTGGACGCCTCAGCTGCTCAACCCGAAAATCCGGCGCTGGGACCAGGTCCAGACCGGTACGACCCTCCTGGTCAACGGGGCCGTCGCGGTGAAGGAGGGGACCGCCTCCGTGCCGCTCTGGCTTAACCTCGAGGACGGGGTGCAGATCGCCTTCTCGCCCGGCGGCGCCTACCGCACCGGCGATTACTGGATGATCCCGGCGCGGGTTGCGACCGGCGATATCGAATGGCCGAGAATCGCGCTCGGCACCGGCACGGGCGCCGCATTCGTGCCTCCGCACGGGATCGTGCACCATTACGCGCCGCTCGGGTTCGTTGCCTTCGCACGGAACTTCATCTTCCGCGGGTGCCGGTGCGAGTTCGAGCCAGCGAGTCCGTGCTTCCAGGGCGGCAGCCTAGCGGTCGGCACAAGGCTGCTCCGCTCGCCCGAAGTCAGCGCCGCCGAGAGGCCGGCGCGCGCCAGGACGCAGCGGGCAAGAACGCGGACGCGAGCGGCCAACCGGTGACGCTTCGCGCGGTCTGGTCGTTCTGGAGCAAGCCCCACCGCGCGGGCCGCGACAAAAGCTGGGCCAGCGATTGGCACCATTGGCTCTCATGGGGGCTGTCGGTGCATGCCGCGCGGCGGAATTACCCCGACACCTGCCTGGTTACCGACGATGCCGGCGCGCGCATCCTGGTCGATGCGCTGGGGTTGCCCTTCGCACGGGTCTCGACCGCGCTCAATGCGCTCGACGACGCCGACCCGCAATGGTGGGCGCTCGGTAAGCTCGAAGCCTATCGGCGGCAAACCGCGCCATTCGTGCATATCGACGCCGATGTATTCCTATGGAAGAAGCTGCGGCGCGGGGTGAGCGGCTGCGGCGTATTCGCCCAGAACCCCGAGCCGATCCCGTCGCTCGACACCTGCTACCGCCCCGACATCGTCGAGGACTGCCTCGGCGGCCGGGGAAACGGCCGGGGAAACGGATGGATCCCCCGCGAATGGCGGTGGTATCGCGGCGCCCGCCCGAGCTGGCGGGCGGAATGCTGCGGCATTTTTGGCGGCACCCGGACCGACTTCATCCGCCATTACGCCGGCCGCGCCCTGCGGATGGCCTCGGACCCGCGCAATCGCGCACGGCTCGACGGCCTGCCGGGCAAGGAGGGGCACATGATCCTGCTCGAGCAGTTTCTGCTGTCGGCCTGCCTCGATTACCACGCCGGCCGCGCCGCCTCGCCTTTCGCCGATGTGCGGATCGGCTATGTGTTCGACCGGCTCGACCTTGCCTACAGCGCCGACGCGGCGGAAGCGGCCGGGTTCACGCATCTCGCCGCCGGAGCCAAGCGCGACCGCCGTGTCTGCCGCGACCTCGAATGGCGGGTGCAGACCGACCTTCCGGAATTCTACGAGCGCTGCCGCAGGACGATGGCATACCCTCCTGCCACGATCGCGAATAATCTCTCGCGATCTTCGGGAGCCCCGACATGACGCCTCGCCGCTACGGCCCTCTCGCCTATGTCCCGATCCACCGCCGCCCGCCACTCAGCTGGCCGAACGGCGCCCGCGTCGCGTTGTGGGTAAACCCAAACGTCGAGTTTTTCGGCCTGGACGATGTCATGCCGAGCAACCTCAACGACCGTGTGCCGCGGGATCAGGCCAAGATCCCGAACGTGCGCAACTGGGCGGTCCGCGACTACGGCAACCGGGTCGGCATCTGGCGGCTGATGGAGGTGCTGACCCGTCACGGCATTCGCGCCAGCGCCGCGCTCAACAGCGAGGTCTGCGACCACCACCCGGAAATCATCGCGGAGGGCAACCGGCTCGGCTGGGA
>DASUIE010000304.1:0-11149 GCA_036273175.1 Allostellaceae bacterium | reverse complement strand
ATGACGAGATCGTAATCGGCCATGCTGCTTCCCCGCGCGGTTGCCGCCCGACTTTAGACGCGGGCGCCCGCGCGAGGAAACAGAAGAGCGAGTCCTAGCGCCCGTGCGCCGCGGCGTCGGCCTTGCCGGCCTGCAATTCGCCGAGGGCTTCCCGGATCAACCGCTCGGCGGCGGCTTTGTGCCCGCCGAATACGCTGCGGGCGGCATGGAGCTCGGCCAAAGCCGAATTCAGCGATGCCTCGGCCCGGTTGATCTCGCCATAACGGCCCTGCGCCCAGGTGCCGGCGGCGAACGACACGAGGCCAATTCCGATCATGATCGCGGCCAGTTTGAATTTGTGCTGCATCTAATACCCCTCCAGGCGAAAGCGGAGCTTTTAGCCCGGTTTGCCGTGCCGCGCATCCGGGTTCTTTCGACAGGACACCGCGGACGCGCTACTCTCAGGCGACTTTTCGAAGGTGGAGAGCGACATGCCTGCTACCGCGCACCGGCCGACCATCGCAGTGACCCGCCATGCCATCGCCGCCGGTCATTACCTTGCCGCGACGGCGGGTTTCGACATCCTTCAGGCGGGAGGCAACGCGGTCGATGCGGGGGTCGCGGCGGGAATTGCCCTCGGGGTCTTGCAAAGCGATCTCGTCGATGTCGCCGGTGTCGCGCCGATCATGATCTACCTCGCCGAGAAACGCGAAGTCGTGACGATCGCCGGTCTGGGCTATTGGCCGAAAGCGCTCGACCCCGAGCTGTTCATGCGCGAGCACGGCGGAAAGATACCGGTCGGCGTGCTGCGCACGGTCGTGCCCGCGGCGCCGGATGCGTGGATCACCGCGCTCAAGCGCTATGGCACGATGAGCTTTGGCGAGGTGGCGAGCGCGGCGCAGCGCCTCGCCAGCGAAGGCTTCCCGATGTATCCGCTGATGGCCGACAGCCTCAAGGCGCATGCCGAGCGGCATTCGCAATGGCCGTCGAGCGCGGCCGTGTTCCTGCCCGGCGGCCGGCCACCCGAGACCGGGGAGGTGTTTCGCCAGACCGATCTCGGCGCCTCGCTGCAATACATGATCGACGAGGAGAAGGCCGCCGCGAAGCGCGGGCGCGAGGCGGGGCTGGAAGCGGCGCGCGATGCCTTCTATGTCGGTGACATCGCCAAGAAGATCGTTGCCTTCATGAAACAGGAGGGCGGGCTGCTGTCGGCCGAGGACCTTGCCGGCTATCACTCCCCGGTCGGACCCGCCGAGAGCCGCCGCTTTGGCGACCTCGAAGTCTTCACCTGCGGCGCCTGGTGCCAAGGGCCGACCCTGCTGCAGACTCTGGCGCTGCTCGAAGGGACCGACCTCGGCAAGCTCGGCCACAACAGCGCCGCCTATGTCCACCAGCTGACCGAGGCGGTAAAGCTCGCCTTCTCCGACCGCGAGGCTTATTACACCGATCCGGCGCTCGGCACGGTGCCGCTGCCGACGCTGATCTCGTCGGAATACGCGGCCGAGCGGCGCAAGCTGATCGATCCCGACAAGGCCTGGCCGGAACTGCCGCCTCCGGGCGACCTCGGCGCCCAGGCGCCGAAGCTGCGGGCTAGCGCGCCGAACCCGCATCCCGAGCCGGACACCTCCTATGTCTGCGCCGCCGACCGCTGGGGCAATCTGTTCTCGGCGACGCCAAGCGACGGCTCCTACGGCTCGCCGATCGTGCCCGGCACCGGGCTCATCCCGTCGAGCCGCGGCTCGCAAAACCGGCCCGACCCGCGGCACCCCGCCGGCGTCGCGCCGGGCAAACGCCCGCGCCTCACGCCAAACCCGGCGCTGGCGATCAAGGGTGGCGACCAGTTCATGCCGTTCGGCACGCCCGGCGGCGACGTGCAGACCCAGGCGATGCTGCAGGTGCTGCTCAATGTCTTCGTCCATGGCCAGGACGTGCAGACCGCGATCGAGCAGCCCCGCTTTGCCAGCTACAGCTACCCGTCGTCGTTCGCGCCTTACGACTACTATCCCGGCCGGTTGAATCTCGAAGGCCGCTACCCGGACGCGGTCGCCGCCGACCTCGCGAAGCGGGGCCACAAGATCGAGCGATGGCCGGATTGGGCCTGGCTCGCCGGCGCCGTCTGCGCGATCAGGGTCGACAAGAAGCGGGGCACGCTCGAAGCCGGCGCCGACCCGCGCCGCGCCGCCTACGCGCTCGGGTGGTAGTTCAGCGGCGCCCGGCTGAGGGGTAAGGCCTGCCGTCGGTGTGCGAGTAGCCATTCTGCGCGACGAGGTCGATGCCGGGGTAGTACGCGGCCTCGCCGGGAACGCGGCTGCCGATTTCGAGCACGGTCGCGTCGGCGTCGCTGCGGTTCTGCAAATGGTGGCCATCGGGATCGCCGGCCTTGAAGCCCGCGCAATCGCCGGGGCGGAGGACCTCCTCGCCCGCGTCGCTGACCAAGACGATCTCGCCGGAGACGACGTAGATGAACTCGTCGCCGCCGGTGTGCCAGTGGCGCTGGCTCGACCACGCGCCCGGCTCCAGCCGCAGCAGGTTGACGCCGTATTGGCTGAGGCCGGCCACATCGCCGAGGCGGACGCGATGGCGGAGCCGGCACGGCTCGTCGTACGGCGCCGGGTACGTCGTGCCGGTGATGACGGGCAGGGTCTTCGGGTCGATGCGCTTCGGCATTACGGTTCTCCTTTGTCGAATTCGGCGTCCTGCATCGGCAGCAGCGCGAGCGGCGATTGGCAGCCCGGCAGGGCTTCGATGTGTCCGGCCCAGGCGGTGACGTGCGGCCACGGCGCGAGGTCGATCATGCCCATGCGGGCGAAGGACGCCGCGCCGTAGCAGGCGATGTCGGCGACGGTCGGCTGCGTCCCCTCGATAAACCTATGGGCGGCAAGATGATTGTCGAGCCAGGTCCAGGCCGTCTCGCCGTTGCGGCGGTAATAGGCCGCGACCTCCGGATGCCAGGAGAGCGGGAGCAGCTTCAGCTCGCCGAGGCGGACGCCATACGCGTTGAAGGCGGGCGGGGTCAGCCGGTCGGCATCCCAGCACAGCCACTCGCGGGATTCGTCGCCCTGGAACTTGCCGAGCTCGGCGGCAAGGTATTCGAGGATCGCCGGCGACTGTACAAGCGTCTTGACCCCATGCCGCAAGACCGGAACCTGGCCCCAGCGCGACATCGCGCGGAATTCGGTCGTCCGGTGCATGCCGCGCTGGAAGCTGACATAGCGGAACGAGAACGGCGCGCCGGAGAGGCGCAGCATCAAGGCGACCTTGTAGGTGAAGAGCGAGTGCGGGCTGCCGTAGAGCGTGAAGCCGTCGGTCATGGCCTTGCTCCGGGTGTCGTCCGCCGCGATTATTGCACGGCAAAATGACGAGGGGCAGGGCGTGAGCGACGACTGGCGCGAGGGAATATTCGCGGCGCTGAAGGCCGCCGACATACGGCAGGTGGGCTATGTGCCGGATGCCGGGCATACCAGGCTGATCGAACTGTGCCGCGTCGACCCCGAGATGGCCGCGGTGTCCCTGACCAGCGAGGAAGAGGGGATCGGCCTCGCCGCGGGCGCCTGGCTCGGCGGGCAGCGCGCGGCCCTGCTGATGCAATCGAGCGGCGTCGGCAATTGCGTCAACCTGCTGGGGCTGACGAAGTCGTGCCGCTTCCCGCTTTTGATGCTGGTCACGATGCGCGGCGAATGGGCCGAGTTCAACCCGTGGCAGGTGCCGATGGGGAAGGGCACGCAGGCGGCGCTCGAACTGATGGACGTGCTGGTCTACCGCGTCGAGAAGGCGGAGGAGGCGGCCGAGACGGTCGCCGCCGCACTCGACATAACCTTCAACGGCAGCATGGCGACGGCGGTGCTGCTGTCCCAGAAGATGATCGGCGCGAAGAGGTGGGTGAAATGAGCGGTTCCGGCACGAACAATCCGCGCCTCGACCGCCGCATGGCGATCCGCACCTTGCTCGCCGACCGCGGCGAGCTGCTCGTGGTGACCGGCCTCGGCTCGACCACCTACGACGCCGCTTCGGTCGGCGACGACCCCCGCAACTTCTATCTGTGGGGCGCGATGGGCGCGGCCTCGATGATCGGGCTCGGCCTGGCGATCGCCCGGCCCGACCGGCGCGTGCTCGTGGTGACTGGCGATGGCGAGGTCCTGATGGGGCTCGGGTCGCTCGCGACAATCGGTCAGCAGCGCCCGCCGAACCTGGCGATCTGTGTCTTCGACAACGGGCATTACGGCGAGACCGGCATGCAGGCGAGCCACACCCTGGCCACGACCTCGCTGACCGGCGTCGCGCGCGCCTGCGGCCTCGACGCGGTGTTCGACATCAGCGACGACGACACGCTCGCCGATTTCACGAGGCGCGTCCGCACCGCGGACACGACCCTGTTCGCCCGCGTCGCGATCCTCGCCGACGAACCGCCGCGCGTGCTGCCGACGCGCGACGGCGTGCTGTTGAAAAACCGGTTTCGGGAGGCGAGCGGGGTGGCTACTTAACGGGCTTCAGCGAGCGCAGATAGAAGACGATGTCGCTGAGGTCCCGCCAGTCCATCTTGCGGTAGCCGGCAAACGGCATCAGCGCGGCGAGCTCGGTGCCGTCCTGGCGCTTGCCCAGCATGATCGCGCGCTTGATGTCCGCATCGCTCCAATGGGCGAGGCCATTATCCGGGTCGGGCGTGATGTTGCGGCTGACGGTCAGCGCCCCGGGGTGGCGGAAATCGGGGAACTCGCGGCCGCCGGCGCCGAGCCGATCCATGTCGAGCCGGCCTTTCTCGCGCGGCGTGTGGCACTCCATGCAATGCGCCGCCGGGCCGGCGAGATAGGCTCCATAGGCGATCTTGTCCGCGCGGTCGGGCTCGGCGACGTGATCGACGACCGGGCCGTAGGAGGGCGGAAGCGGGATTTTGTACCGCGAGCGCGCGACCGCGTGGCGGATCGGCTTGATGCTCTTCAGATAGACCGCGATCGATCGGGCGTCGCGGTCGGACAATTGCCGGTACCATTCGATCGGCATCGGCGGCCCGATGATCGTGCCGTCCGGCCTCTTGCCGTTGCGCAGGGCGTAGACGATCTGGTCTTCGCTCCACTTGCCGATGCCGGTCTCCGGATCGGGCGTGATGTTTGGCCCGACGATATGGCCTAACGTTGCCTCATCGAATTCGCGCCCGCCGGCAAGCTCCATCCCGGGGATCGGGTTGTTCGCGGCGTCGTGCGGCGAGTGGCAATTGCCGCAGACCGAAATCGCCGTGACGAGATAGGCGCCGCGCTCGCGGTAGGTCTGGCCGAAGGCTGGAAGGCCGGCTATCACGCAGCACATAGCGGCGAGCAATCCCCGGATTCCTTGACGATCCGGCGAGGGAAAGTGGAAAGTTACCCGCAGCTTCATCAATCGCCCCCTCCGGCCCCGTCCGGACATCTGGAAGGATATCCATCGTGAGCATCGGTTCGCTGCCCCTGTCCGGCTACACGGTACTCGACCTGACCCATGCCCGCGCGGGACCGACCGCGGTGCGTCAATTCGCCGACTGGGGCGCGAACGTCATCAAGATCGAGCCGCCGGGCGGCCCCGGCACGGACATCACCGGCTCACGCCGCGAGGGGTTCGACTTCCAGAACCTGCACCGCAACAAGCGCAGCCTGGCGCTTAACCTGAAGACCAAGGAAGGCCTGGCGATCTTCATGAAATTGGCCGCGAAGGCCGATGTCATCGTCGAGAATTTCCGTTCGACCGTAAAGCATCGGCTCGGGGTCGATTACGAATCGGTCAAGAAGATCAATCCGCGCATCGTCTACGGCAGCATCTCCGGTTTCGGCCAGACCGGTCCCTACGCGAAACGTCCCGGGGTCGACCAGATCGCGCAGGGCATGGGCGGCCTCATGTCGATCACCGGATTTCCGGGGCAGGGGCCGGTGCGCGTCGGCATTCCCATCGACGACCTCTGCGCCGGCCTTTTGCTGGCGCAGGCGATGATGATGGCGCTGATCGAGCGCGAGAAGACAGGCGAGGGCCAGTGGGTGCACACCTCGCTGCTCGAGGCGCAGATTTTCATGCTCGACTTCCAGGGCTCGCGCTGGCTGCAGGCCGGCGAAGTCGCCAAGCAGGCGGGCAACGACCATCCGACCGGCATCCCGACCGGCCTGTTCCCGACCTCGGACGGGCAGATCAATATCGCCGCGTCGGGCGACAACCTTTACAGGCGCTTCTGCGAGGCAGCCGAGGTGCCGCATCTGCTGACCGATCCGGA
This sequence comes from Allostellaceae bacterium, assembly GCA_036273175.1. Classification (GTDB taxonomy): domain Bacteria; phylum Pseudomonadota; class Alphaproteobacteria; order ATCC43930; family CGMCC-115725; genus DATARH01. The sequence continues at coordinate 4,941 of DASUIE010000304.1, read as the reverse complement.
CTACGCGACGGGACCTGCGCGCTCGAAGAACCGCAAGAAGCTCAACGAGATCCTCAGCGACGTCACCAAAAAGAAGCCGAGCGCCTACTGGATCGAATTGCTGAACGAGGTCGGCGTGCCGTGCGGGCCGCTGTACACAATCGATCAGACGTTCAACGACCCGCAGGTGCAGCATCTGGAGATGGCGCGGCCGATGGATCACCACCGGCTCGGCGAGCTCAAGGTGGTCGGCCAGGCGATCAACATGATGAAGACGCCGGAGCCGGCGCGGATGCGCCTCCCGACACCCGATTGCGGCCAGCACAATGACGAGATCCTGCGCGATCTCGGCTACAACCAGGGCGAAATCGCCGAACTGCGCGCCGCCGGCGTCTTCCAGCAATAGGAACCGGACCCATGCTCGACCAGCCGCTTACCAGCAAGATGCTCATGGAGAAGGACGGCGCGATCGGCCGGATCACCTTCAACAACCCGGCCCGCCACAACGCCGTCTCGCTCGAGATGTGGCAGGGCATCGCTCAGATCATGGCGGAGTTCGACAGCGACGACGCGATCCGCGTGATCGTCGTCACCGGCGCCGGGGGAAAATCCTTCGTCTCGGGCGCCGACATCTCCGAGTTCAAGGAAAAGCGCAACAGCGAGGAGGCGGCCGCGGAGTACGCCAAAATCTCCGAGGCGGGACGCAAGGCGCTCGCCGAAACGCTGAAGCCGACGATCGCGATGATCCGCGGCTATTGCATCGGCGGAGGCCTGGCGACGGCGCTCGCCTGCGACCTCCGGGTTGCCGCGGAAGGGTCCAAATTCGGCATCCCGGCGGCGAAGCTGGGCCTCGGCTATGCCTATGACGGCGTCAAGAAGCTGGTCGATTTGGTCGGCCCGGCATACGCGCGCGAAATCTTCTACACGGGCCGGCAATTCGATACCGACGAGGCGCTCAGAATGGGCCTCGTCAACCGCGTCGTCTCGTCGGATGAGCTGGAATCGACGGTCAGCCAGCTCGCCGCGACCATCGGCGGCAACGCCCCCCTTACCGTGCGCGCCGCCAAGGAGATCGTCCGCGAGGCCCTGAAGGACGAAGGACAGCGCGACATGGAGCTGTGCCGGCGGGTCGTCGCCGACTGCTTTGCCAGCGAGGATTACATCGAGGGCCGGACCGCGTTCATGGAAAAGCGCCGTCCGGTGTTCAAGGGCCGGTGATGAAGCTTCCCGCCCACGGCCGCTACGACTATGTCCCGATCGCCAAGCGGCCGGTTTATGACTGGCCGGAGAGGAAGCGGCTCGCGGTCTTTTTCTGCAACAACATCGAGTTCTTCGCGTTCGGCTCCGGTCTCGGCAGCGACTCGACCGGGACCCCGAGCCCACAGAGTCAGCGCAATTATGCCTGGCGCGACTATGGCAACCGCGTCGGGTTGTGGAGCTATCTCGATCTGCTCGACGAATACGGGCTGCCCGGCGCGCATAACGTCAACTCGGCGGTGCTGGAGGCCTGCCCGGAGATCGTCGAACGGCTGAACGGCCGGGGCGACGAATATGTCGGGCATGGCCGCACCAATTCCGAGCGGCAGGACGTGCTGTGGGAAGAAGACGAGGCGAGGCTGATCGCCGAGTGCACCGGCATCGTCACCCGCCTGTCCGGGAAGCCGCCGGAGGGGTGGCTCGGACCGTATCTGGCGCAGACCGGGGTGACGCTCGACCTTCTGAAGGAGGCGGGTTACCGCTATTGCATGGACTGGGCGCTCGACGATCAGCCGATCTGGATGAAGACGCGCGCGGGGCCGATCCTTTCGGTGCCGTACCCGATCGAGCTCAACGATTCGCCGAGCCTGGTCTTCCGGCGCCATACCGGACGGCAGTTCGCCGAGATGATCGTCGACCAGTTCGACGAGATGCTGCTGCAATCGAAGAAATACCCGCTGGTCTTCTCGGTCGCGCTCCACCCGTTCATCGTCGGCCAGCCGTTCCGGCTGCACGCCTTCCGCGGCGCGCTGAAGCACATCATGGCGCATCGCGAGGAACTGTGGATCACCACGCCCGGCGAGATCGCCCGCTATTGCGCCGAGTTGCCAAAGGGAACGGTGCCGGGATCCTAGCGCAGGGTGCGCGCGATCCCGGCGCGGGCCGCGATCTCGACGACCGAGCGGGCGAGCTCGCGGCCGAGACGCCGGGCCGCGGCGCCGAGCGCGGCCGCCGACTCGCCGCCGGAATCGGCGACGCCGTCACCGGCGAGCTGGCTCGAATCGAGATGGAGGGCGAGGGCGGGGCGGATGCCCGGCCCCCATTCGTCGATCTCGGCGTCGGCGGCGACCTTGGCCCGCTCGTTGCCGACGGCGCGTCGATGCCCTTCATCGACCTCGCGCAGCGTGCCGACGACGATGAGGGCTTTTCCGGCCGGATCGGGAGTTCGCGCCGTCGCGTGGGCGGCGTTGTAGCCGAGTTGGCGCAACCGCTCGGTCAGGGCGTCCGCGACGTTAAAGGCGGCGGCGCCGGCGAGTCCGATCGCGCGCTGGCTCAAAGGCACGCCCGGTTGGCCGCGATTGAGCGAAAACCCAAAGCTGGTATCGACGGCTACCCGCGTCGACGACACGATCCTGAAGTCGCGCACCACGATAATGTTCGCCGATTGCGTTGCCGGCGTTGCGGCCGGCGGCGTCTCGCAGCCCCCCAGCATCGCCGCGACGACAAGCAGCAACCCAGCTCGCCTAAGCGGCATCGACGGCATCGCAGATGGCGCGTTCGTACTCTCCGTACAGGGCGACCGCCGGCTTGTCGGCGAAGGGAAGGATTTGCGTCATGATCACCGCGGCGATGCGCCGGGTCGGGTCGAGCCAGTAATATGTGTTGAACAGCCCGGCCCAGGTGAGGCTGTTCATGCTCCGGCCCGACGGTCCCCGGAACCCGTTGATCATCGTCGCCAGTCCCCAGCCGACCGGGATATCGGGAAAGAAGTTCACGTCGTTCGAGCGGGCCGGCGTGGTCGTCTTCATAATCCCCGCATGCAGCTTGCCGATATGGTTCTCGCCGAGCAGCTTGACCGTTTCCGGCTGCAGGATCGTCGTTCCCCGATAGGAGCCGCCGTTGAGCAGCATCCGGAGGAAAGCGATGTAATCCGAGGCGGTCGAATAAAGCCCGCCACCGCCAGCCCAGAACTCCGGCACGATCGGCGCTTCGAAAGGCTGCGGCTCTAGACCGGCGGCGGTGCGCTGGTGGACCGTCGCTTGCCGGGCGCGCTGCTCGTCGGTCGGCGCGAACCCGGTATCGGCCATGCCAAGCGGCGCGAAAATGTGGTTGCGCATATAAGCGTCGAGCTTTTCGCCGCTGACCTCCTCGACGAGGCGGCCGACCCAGTCGATGTTGATCCCGTACTCCCAGCGGTCGCCGGGGTCGAACATCAGCGGTACCCGCAACGCCGCGCGCCTGCCGCTCGACAGTGGCGGAATCTTCGCAACCGCGTTGTACTGCAGCATGTTGCGGTTCCAGATTTCGTACGTGAACCCGGCCGTATGCGTCAGCAGGTGGCGCAGCGTGATGGCGCGCCGCGCCGGGCGCAGGATCGGCCGCCCGGCATGGTCGAAAAGCGCGAGGACCTGCGGCTTCGCGAGGGCCGGGTCGATTGGCGGGACCGGCCCGTCGAGCGTCAGCTTGCCCTGCTCGACGAGCTGCAACGCGGCGACCGAGGTGACGGCCTTGGTCATCGAGGCGATGCGAAACACCGTGTCCATCGACATCGCCGCGCCGTCGGGCAGGGCACGAAGACCGAATGCGCCCTGGTAAAGGACCCCGTCCTCGTTTGCTGCCATCGCCACGACGCCGGGAATGTCGCCGCGCTCTACCCCGGCGCTGAGCACTTCATCAATGTGCTTTGTATCCACGTGCAACCCCCTCGGCGGGATTTGAGCTAGCGTTGCACGTTGCCGCTACGCACGGGAATACCGGTTTCCTCGTAACAGACCCGCGCCAATTCGGCGACGCCGGCGCGGATTTCCTCCTTGCTGGTCAGGGCAAAGCAGAGGCGCAGCCGGGATTTCGAATCGGCGCCTTCGCACGCCCATTCCGGGCCGGGATTGAGGGCGATGCCCGCCTTGGCCGCGGGCTGGACGAGCTTCATGATGTCGACCTGCTCGGGCAGCTTCATCCACAGAAAGATGCCGCCCTTCGGAATCCACGGCTCGACCGAAGTGCCGAACTCGCGCTCCAGCGCCTCGACCATCGTGTCGAGCTTGCCCCTGAGCATCTCGCTCAGCTCATCGACGTGGTCGCCGAAATGCTGCGAGAAATACTCGGCCACGACCATCTGTTCGAGCGCGCCCGAGCCGCTATCCGAGCGGCACGCGATCATCTGGCTCATGAATTTCCAGTCGGCGATGCAGTAGCCGAGCCGCAGCGCGGGCGCGAGGGTTTTCGAGAACGAGCCGATATGGATCACGTGGTCGCGATCCATCGAATAGAGCGCGGGCGGCGCCTGGGTTCCGCCCCAGATCAGGTCGGCGTAGCATTCGTCCTCGAAGATCGGCACGCCGTATTCCTTGGCGACCGCGAGAAGCTGCCGACGCCGGTCGAGCGGCATGATGCTGCCGGTCGGGTTTTGCACGGTCGGGATCGTGTAGATGTATTTGGGCGCGATCCCCTTGCCCTTCAGGTCCTTGAGGATGTTGCCGAGGGCATCGATGCGGATGCCGTCTTCGTCGAGCGGCGCCGCGACGATTTTCTGACCTTCCCGCTTCAGCTTGTTGATCGCGCCGCCATAGGAAAACTCTTCGAGGATCACGGTGTCGCCCGCTTCGAGCATGACGGCATTGATGAGGTCGATGCCCTGGCCCGAACCGGCGGTGATCAGAATGTCGTCGGTCGAGCAGTCGATCCCGCGCAGCTTGGCCTTCGACCTGACGAACTCGCGCAATCCCAGGTGTCCCTGCGAGACCTGGGCGGCGGTGTACATCGCCA
>DASUIE010000303.1:0-2424 GCA_036273175.1 Allostellaceae bacterium | reverse complement strand
CTCCGTCGCGCAGAACAGATCGGCGCGGTCGCGGCGCACCCGGCGCTTGTCGGTGATGCGGGTGAGACCGCCGGTGCCCGGCAGCACCGCGAGCAGCGGCAGCTCGGGGAGCGAGACCGAAGAGCGGCGGTCGTCCACCAGCATGATCCAGTCGCAGGCAGCCGCCAGCTCGTATCCGCCGCCCGCCGCGGGGCCTCCGATCGCGGCGAGATAGCGCTGGCCGGAATTCTCCGAGGCGTCCTCGATCGCCAGCCGAGTCTCGTTGGTGAATTTGCAGAAATTGACCTTGTGCTGATGCGGCGCCTTGGCGAGCGAGGCGATGTTGGCGCCGGCGCAGAACACGTTGTCCTTGCCCGAGCGGATCACCACCGCCTTGACCTCGGGGTGCTCGAACCGCAGCCGCTGCACCGCGTCGGCGAGCTCGATATCGACGCCGAGATCGTAGGAATTAAGCTTCAATTCGGCGCCGGGGAAAATGCCGCCGGCCACGTCGACATCGAGGGTCAAGGTGGCGACCGGCCCGTCGCAGGCGAGCCTCCAGTGGCGATAGCGCGACGGGTCGGTCTCGAACGAGATCACGCGACCTCCCGCAGCTTGTAGCGCTGGATCTTTCCCGTAGCGGTCTTTGGCAGCCCGTCGACGAATTCGACCCAGCGCGGGTATTTCCACACGCCGATGCGGTCCTTGACGTGGGTTTGCAGCAGCTCGGTGAGGCCGGCCGGCTCCTGCCCTTTCGCCGCTTCCTTTAGCACGATAAAGGCGCGCGGCTTGGTCAGCCCGTCGCGGTCCTCGTGACCGACGACGGCGGCTTCGAGCACCGAGGGATGGGCGATCAGCGCCTCCTCGACCTCGAACGGCGAGACCCAGATGCCGCTGACCTTGAGCATGTCGTCGCTGCGCCCGCAATAGCGGTAATAGCCCTCGGCGTCGCGGATATAGGTGTCGCCGGTATGGGTCCACTCGCCGCGGAAGGTGCGGCGCGATTTCTCGCGCTGGTTCCAGTAGCCGTCGCCGGCGCTCGGGCCGCGGACGATCAGCTCGCCGCTCTCGCCCGCCGGCGTGTCACGGCCGTCCTCGCCGACGACGCGGCACTCATAGCCGGGCACCGGCTTGCCGGTGGTGCCGTAGCGGATGTCGCCGGGCCGGTTCGACAGGAAGATATGCAGCATCTCGGTCGAGCCGATGCCGTCGAGGATGTCGGTGCCGACCGTCTCCTTCCAGCGCAGGCCGATCTGCTCGGGCAGGGCCTCGCCGGCCGAGATGCAGGTTTTGAGGCGGTCTGAGCCGGCGCCCTTGCCGAGGTCGCGGTGGGCGAGCAGCGCGGCGTAAAGAGTGGGCGCGCCGGCGAAGAGGGTCGGGCGGTGGCGGCGCATCTGGTCGAGGCAGGCATCCGGGGTCGGGCGGTCTGGAAAGAGCACCGCGCCGGCGCCGACCGCCATCGGGAACGTCATCGAATTGCCGAGCCCGTAGGCGAAGAACAGCTTTGCCGCCGAGAAGACGATGTCGTCCGGGGTCAGGCCGAGGATGTTGGCGGCGTAGGTGTCGGCGGTCGCCTTGAGGCTCGAATGGAGGTGGCGGACGCCTTTCGGCGCGCCGGTCGAACCCGAGGAGTAGAGCCAGAACGCGACCTCGTCGTGGGAGCAGGGCGCCAGCTCGGGGTCGGGGGCCGGCAGGTCCGCAAGGCCGGATTGCGGGTCGCTGACGATGACGCGAGGGATGTTGCCGAGCACCGGCTTCAGCGCCGGGAGTAGCGGCGCGGACACGACCAGCGCGGCGGCGCGGCTGTCGGCGAGGATGTAGCCGGCGACCTCCGGCGTCAGCAGGGTGTTGATCGGTACCGGGATCACCCCGGCGCGGATCGCGCCCCAGAAGACGATCGGAAAATCGATCGTGTCGAGCATGACGAGGGCGACGCGCCGCTCGCGCTCGATACCGGCGTTGCGGAGGAGGGCGGCGAAGCGCGCGGTCGCCGTGTCGAGCTCGGCATAGGTCAGCCTGCGCCACGGGTCGATAAAGGCGGTGCGTCCGCCGCGCCCCTCGCGGATATGCCGCGCGACGAAGTAATCGGCCGCGTTGCCCTCGGCTCCGCTCATCGGACCCTCCCGCTCCACAGCCGCGCCGTGGCGAGCTCGGCGCCTTGCTTGAGGGCACGGAATTTCGACCAGACGATGCTCGGCACCACCATCGGCGTGGCGCTGGCGGCGGTGCCGAAACCGCAATCGCTGCCGGGGATCACCCGCTCCCGGCCGACGATATCGGCAAAGCGGCAGATGCGCTGGGCAATCAGCCGCGGGTGCTCGACGAAGTTGCTGGTCGAGTCGAGGACGCCGGGGATCAACACCTTGTCGTCGGGGATGCGGATTGCGGCGAGGTCCTCCCATTCGTGCTCGTGGCGCGGGTTCGCCGCCTCGAAGCTGAAGCCCT
>DASUIE010000302.1:0-36656 GCA_036273175.1 Allostellaceae bacterium | reverse complement strand
CCGAGGTCCACACCTTCTGGCCGTTGACGACGAAATGGTCGCCCTTGTCGACCGCGCGGGTCCTGAGGCTGGCGAGGTCGCCGCCGGCGCCGGGCTCGGAGAAGCCCTGGCACCAGCGCTCGTCCCCGGCGAGGATCGCGGGCAGGTGGCGCTTCTTCTGCGCTTCGGTGCCGAGCTGGATCAGCGTCGGCCCCAACAGCCCGATCGCGCTGTGCCCGGGGAGGATCGGCGCGTGCGCCCGGAAATACTCCTCGTCGAAGATCACCTGCTGGATAAAGCTGGCGCCGCGCCCGCCGTATTCCTTGGGCCAGGAGATGCCGACCCAGCCGGCGGCGTGCATCTTTTTCTGCCAGGCGATGCGCTTTTCGAGCGTCTCCCGGTCGGGCGCGACGCGCGAATCCGATGCGTCCTCGACCTTCAGATCGTCGGTCAGATTGGCCTCGAGCCAGGCGCGGAATTCGCGGCGAAATTCGGCATGCTCGGGGGCGTCGGCGAAATCCATGGGTTTAACTCCCTGGTCACCGGAGAAGGCTAGACCAGTTTCGGCGCGGGTGGAATTGTCGCTGCGCTGCAATATATCTGTACTGCGGCGCAACATCGTGTACCGTAAGTTGAGCGGACGGCGCGCCGGGAGCACCAAGCACCAGATGATGTATTACGCGTACCAGGCCTATGCCGATGCGATGACCCCGATCCAGGCCCTCGCGAGCGCCACCGCGGAGTTGATGGAGCGCTCATGGCCCGGGTTTCCCGGAGCCGAGCTGCAGCGCCGATTCGCCGCCTCCTGCTCGCTGTTGGGCGGCGCGCACCTGACGCATAAGCGTCCGCCTTTCGGCATCGACAGCATCCGCGCGAACGGCCACGAGGTCGTGGTGCACGAAGAGGTGGCGGCGGCGACAGCGTTCGGGTCGCTGCTGCATTTCGCCAAGGAAGGCGCCGAGACGCAGCCCCGGGTGCTGCTGGTGTCGCCGATGTCGGGGCATTTCGCGACGCTCTTGCGCCACACAATCCGCACGATGCTGCCCGACCATGACGTCTATGTGACCGACTGGCACAACGCGCGCGACATCCCGGTTTCCGAGGGAAGCTTCGGGTTCGACGACTACATCGCCCATGTGATCGAATTTATCGAAGCGATCGGCGGCGGAGCGCACGCGATCGGGGTCTGCCAGCCGGCCGTCGCGGTGCTGGCGGCGGTGGCGCTGATGGAGGCGGCCGACAACCCGGCGCGCCCGGCGACGATGACGCTGATGGGCGGCCCGATCGACACAACCCGGGCGCCGACCAAGGTCACCGAGCTGGCGGAGCGGCATTCGCTCGCCTGGTTCGAGGCCAATCTGATCAGCCCGGTGCCGTTCCCCCATGAAGGGGCCGGACGCCGCGTCTACCCCGGATTTCTCCAGCTCGGCGCATTCATGGCGATGAACCCGATGCGCCACGCCCGCGCCTTCGGCCGCTACTACGAGGCGCTGGTCGATCACGATGCCGGCGGGCTTGCCGCGCATCACGCCTTCTACGACGAGTATTTCGCGGTGATGGACCTCCCCGCCGAGTTCTACCTCGAAACCGTCGACAAGGTGTTCCACCGCCAGGAGCTGGCCCGCGGCACGCTGGCCTGGCGGGGCATGAAGGTCGATCCCGGCGCGATCCGGCGCACCGCGCTGCTGACCGTCGAGGGCGAGCGCGACGACATCTGCGCGGTCGGCCAGACCAGCGTCGCGCACGAGCTGTGCAGCGGCCTTCCCGCCGACAAGAAACAGCATCATTTGCAGGAGGGCGTCGGCCATTACGGCGTCTTCAGCGGCCGCCGCTGGGCCGGCGAGGTCTACCCCCGCATCCGGGACTTCATTCGCGCGCACGGGTGAATTAGGCTCTCTCCACTGAAGGGGAGGAGCCGATGCTGAGCCGCGAACGGGTCGAAGCCTACCGCCGCGACGGCTATTCGTTTCCGCATGGGGCGCTGTCGGCGGCGGAGATCGACGAATGCCGCGACGGCTTGGCGCGCTACGAGGCTTGGCTCGGCGGTCCGGTCAACCGGGCGGACCGGCGCTGGCGCTCGGCGGCCTATGTCTTCCTGCCGTGGTACGACCGGCTGATCCGCCACCCGAAAATCCTCGACGCGGTCGAGAGCGTGATCGGCCCGAACATCCTCACCTACACGGCGACCTTCTTTATCAAGGAAGCGAACAGCCCGACCTTTGCCGCCTGGCACCAGGACGCGACCTATTTCGGCCTGACCCCGCACGAGCACGTGACCGCCTGGGTCGCGCTTTACGACGCGACCGAGGAGGCCGGCTGCATGGAGGTCGTCTCGTCGAAGGGCGTGCCGGCGCAGCTCCACCACGCCGCGCTCGGCCTTACCAACAGCATCAACGGCGGCGGCCAGGCGATCGTCGAGAGCTTCGACGAGGGCAACGCCGTGATGATGGCGCTGCCCGCCGGCAGCTTCTCGCTACACCACACGCTGTGCCGGCACCGCTCGGCGCCGAACCGCGCCGCGCACCGGCGGGTCGGCATCGGCATCTCGTACATCCCGACGCATTGCCGGCTGACCGGCACGGTCAGGATGTGCGCGCCGCTGGTCCGCGGTGAGGACGCGTTCGGGCATTTTGAGAGGCTGCCGCCGCCGGAGGGCGAGTTCCATCCGGCGGCGCTGGCGCGGCACGACCGCGCCTATCGGCTATACCGCGAAAACTATGCCGAGCAGATCGCCGCGCACGACGCGGCATTTACGACCGCGGCGGCTAATTGAGCCCGTAGAACCCCATCGCCCCGCCAGCCATCACCTGGCGCTGGGTTTCCGGCGACAGGCCTTCGAGCTGCTTGCGGACCATGTTGGGGGCGCCCGGGAAAAACCCGTCGGGGTGCGGATAGTCGGTCGCCCACATGATCTTGTGCGGGCCGACATAATCCGCGAGCACCTTGAGGCTGCCCTCGACCGGCTCGAACGAGATCCAGCACTGCTGGCGGAAAATGTCGCTCGGGCGGTTCTTGAGCCCGCTGTCGTTAAAGCCCTGGTCGTCAAAATGCCGGTCCATCCGGTCGAGCCATGGGGCGATCCAGCCGCCGCCCGACTCGAGGAAGCCGACCCGCAGCTTCGGATGCCGCTCGCAGACGCCGCCCCAGATCATGCTCAGCGCCGCGAGCATCATCTCCATCGTGTGGCTGATGATGTGCTGCGCGCCCCGGCCCTGGAAACGGTCGATCCCGACCTGCGGCATGCCGGGGGCCGCGCCCTCGTGGAAGCCGATCGAGAAATCGAGCTCCTCGGCCGCGGACCAGAATGGCTCGTAGACCGGGTCGTGGATCAGCCGGTTGTTGTAGGGGTTGGGGCGCAGGAAGCCGCCGTGCATCCCCAGCTCCTTGCGCGCGAAGGTCATCTCCTTGATCGCCTGGTCGACATCCTGCATCGGCAGCATCGCGACACCGAAGAGGCGGTCCGGATACGGCTTGCAGTAATCGGCGAGCCAGCGATTGTAGGCGCGGCAGGTCGCCCCGGCGAGGCCGGGGTCCTGGATGCCGCCGACAAAGAGCCCGATGCTCGGATAGAGGAACGCGGCGTCGATCCCGTCCATATCCATGTCGGGGATGCGCTTGTGCGGATCGAACCCGCCGGCGCGGCCTTGCGAATACTCGAACCCGTCGGCGATGACATGACCGTCGCGCGCGCCGATCGCCCCGATCGCGCCAAGCCCGCGTTCGGCGCTGCCGAGCAGCGCGGTATCGACCTGGAGCTGCTGCCGGCCGTGGTTGTTGGTCACCAGCCGCGGTGCCCGGTCGCGGTATTTCGGCTCGATGTAGTCGGTCCACAAATTCAGCGGTTCGAGGATATGGCCGTCGGCATCGACGACGTTGTAGGTGCGCGCCATCTCAGCTCTCCCTAGTTCAATCCGTAGAACGCCATCGCGCCGCCGGCCATGATCTGGTGGCGGGCCTTGGCGGAATAGTCCTTGAGCTTGTCCTGAACCATCGCCGGGGCGCCCGGGAAAAACCCGTCCGGGTGCGGATAGTCGGTCGCCCACAGGATTTTGTGTGGGCCGATATAGTCGGCGAGGTGCTTCAGGCTGCCTTCGACCGGCTCGAACGAAATCCAGCAGCTTTTCTGGAATATCTCGCTGGGCCGGGTCTTGAGGCCGCTGTCGTTAAAGCCTTGGTCGTCGAAATGCCGGTCCATCCGGTCGAGCCACCCGGCGATCCAGCCGCCGCCCGATTCCATGAACCCGACCCGCAGCTTCGGATGGCGCTCGCAGACGCCGCCCCAGATCATGCTGAGCGCCGCCAGCATCATCTCCATCGTGTGGGTGATGATGTGCTGCGCGCCGCGGGTCGCGAACCGGTCCACGCCGACCTGCGGCATGCCGGCGCTGGCGCCCTCGTGGAAGCCGATCGCGAAATCGAGATCGACCGCCGCCCGCCAGAACCGGTCGTAGACGGGATCGTGGATCAGGATGTTGTTGTACGGGTTGGGCCGCAGGAACCCGGCGGTCATGCCGAGCTCCTTGCGGGCGAATGTCATCTCCTCGATGGCCAGGTCGATCGACTGGAGCGGCAGCATCGCGACGCCGAAGAGCCGGTCCGGGTACGGCTTGCAGTAATCGGCGAGCCAGCGGTTGTAGGCCCGGCAGCACGCGGCGGCGAGCGGCGGGTCCTCGATCGCCCCGCTCGACAGCCCCAGCGTCGGGTAGAGGAAGGCGGCGTCGATCCCGTCGAGGTCCATGTCGGGGATTCGGGCGTGCGGATCGAAGCCGCCGGCCTTCCCCTGGCTGTACTCCATCGTGTCGTCGCAGACGACGCCGTCGCGCGCGCCGATCGCCCCGGCGACCCCGAGCCCCTTGGAGCTGCCGATGACCCGGTCGCCGATGAGCAGGCGCTGCTTGCCGTCGGTGTCGGTGATCAGCTTGGGCGCGCGGTCGCGAAACGCCGGCTCGATGTACCTATCCCACAGGTCGAGCGGTTCGAGGATGTGACCGTCGGAATCGACGACGTTATAGGTGCGGGCCATCTCAGTTCAGCCCGTAGAACTTCATCGCGCCGCCGGCGAACACGCCGTGGCGGGTCTCGGGCGTGCAGCCTTCGAGCATCTTCTCGATCATCGCCGGGGCGCCCGGGAAAAATCCGTCGCGGTGGGGATAGTCGGTCGCCCACAGGATTTTGTCGGGGCCGATATAGTCGGCGAGATGGGCGAGGCTGCCCTCGACCGGCTCGAACGAAATCCAGCACTGGCGGCGGAAGATGTCGCTCGGGCGGCTCTTCAGGCCGCTGTCGTTAAAGCCTTGATCGTCGAAATGCAGGTCCATCCGGTCGAGCCACGGCGCGATCCAGCCGCCGCCCGACTCGAGGAAGCCGACCCGCAGTTTCGGATGCCGCTCGCACACGCCGCCCCAGATCATGCTGAGGCAGGCGAGCATCATTTCCATCGTATGGCTGATGATGTGCTGGGCGCCGCGGCCCTTGAAGCGGTCGATCCCGACAGTCGGCATGCCACTCGACCCGCCCTCGTGGAAGCCGATGACGAAATCGAGCTCCTCCGCCGCGGTCCAGAAGGGTTCGTAGACCGGGTCGTGGATCAGCCGGTCGTTATAGGGGTTCGGGCGCAGAAAGCCGCCGCGCATGCCGAGCTCCTTGCGCGCATAGGTCATTTCCTTGATCGCCGCGTCGACGTCCTGCATCGGCAGCATGGCGATACCGAAGAGACGGTCGGGATACGGCTTGCAGTAATCGGCGAGCCAGCGGTTGTAGGCCCGGCACAGCGCGCCGGCGAGCGCCGGGTCGTGCACCGCGCCCGAGAAGAGGCCCATGCTGGGGTAGAGAAACGCGGCGTCGATCCCGTCGAGGTCCATGTCGGGGATGCGCTTATGCGGGTCGAACCCGCCCGGCCGCCCGTCCTCGTATTTCAGCGTCTCCGCCTTGATGATTCCCTGCCGGGCGCCGACGCCGCCGATCCCGCCCATGCCCTGCTGGCTGCCGAGCACCTGGTTTTCGAGGAACAGCTTTTCCTTGCCGTCCTCGTCGGTGATCAGTTTCGGCGCGCGGTCGCGGAAGGCCGGATCCATGTAGTCCTTCCACAAGGTCACCGGCTCGAGGATGTGGCCGTCGGAATCGATGCGGTTATAGACGCGCGCCATTGATCGTCTCCTCCCTGGGACAGCGCCAGGATGGTATCGCAGGCGCGAGATTAATTCGAGATCGTAAGCGTCGCTTATTAAGCAACCCGACATGCGCGACTTGCAAATCGACGCGGGGCCGGCCGCGAAGACGGCATCACTCAAAGTTGATCGGCTGTGATATGGGATTCACGCGCGACCTGGGCACGAAGGGGACATGCCTATGGCACAGACGATCGAGTCATTCGTCGGCGAGCAGATGGACAGTGCCACTGGGGCGAACCCATTGGTGGGTGCTGGGGCTCGTGGCGGCCGGGTATTTCCGCGACGTCCCTTTACAGGAGGACCCCCATGAAGATCGGCGCTCGCATTGCGTATCTTGCCGCGGCGCTGCTGGCGGCACCGGGGGCTTTTGCCGCCGAGCCGTCGGGGAAGCCAATCACGATCGGCTTCTCGATGGCGCTTACCGGCTCGCTCGCCGTCAACGGCAAATCGGGCCTCTTGGCGATGCAAATCTGGGCCGAGGACCAGAACGCGAAGGGCGGCCTCCTCGGCCGCCCGGTCAAGCTGGATTTCTACGACGACCAGACCAATCCGGCCTCGGTCCCCGGCATCTACACAAAGCTCCTCGACGTCGACAAGGTTGACCTCGTGGTCTCCGGCTACGGCACCAACATCGCGGCGCCGGCGATGCCCGTGGTCATCGCGCACAACAAGACATTCATGGGGCTCTTCGCCCTCGACATCAACGAGGAGTTCAAATATCCCAAATACTTCTCGATGCTGCCGGTCGGACCGGACCCGCGTCCGGCGATCTCCGAGGGCTTCTTCAATATCGTCAAGGAATACAAGGACAAGTTGGGCCTCAAGACGATGGCGCTCGCGGTCGGTGACGGGGAAGCGACGCGCAACGGCGCGGACGGCGCCCGGAGAAACGCCAAGGCAGCCGGCATCGACCTCGTCTACGACAAGACCTACCCGCTGACGACGGCCGATTTCAGCCCGATCATCCGGGCCATCCAGGCGTCCAATCCGGACATCGTCTACCTGTCGTCCTATCCGAACGACAGCGTCGGCTTTATCCGCAGCGTCCACGAATTGGGGCTCAACACCAAGATTTTCGGCGGCAGCCCGACCGGCCCGCAATCGACCTCGATCAAGATGTCGCTGGGGTCGATGCTCAACGGCATCATTACCTTCGACTGGTGGCTGCCGGCGCCAAAGCTCGAATTCCCCGGCGTCGTCGAGCTGATGAAGAAGTACCAGGAACGTGCGCCCAAGGAAGGCGTCGACCCCCTCGGGTACTATCTCGGCCCCTGGGCCTACGCCGATCTGCAGGTGCTGGGCGAGGCGGTCGAGCAGACCAAGAGCCTCGACCAGGACAAGATCGCCGATTACATCCGCACCCACACCTTCAAGACCGTGGTCGGCGACGTGACCTTCGGCAAGAAGGGCGAATGGGCGAAGTCGCGGATCATGACGGTGCAGTTCCAGAACATCGCCGGCACCAGCGTCGACGATTTCCGCGACGGCAAGGGCGAAACGGTGGTCTGGCCGCCCGAGTACAAAAACGGCGACCCGATCATGCCGTATTCGTCGATCAAGCACTGACGGAGCACGCACGCGCACCGGGTGCCAGCCCCTCACCCTCCCGGCGACGCGGGTCCCTCCCCGTGGCCAAGGGGAGAGGGCCGGGGCGAGGGGCAGGCGCGACGCTAGTTCGGCCGCTGCCGATGCCGGAGCCGGCCGAGATCAGCGTCGGAGAGGCGCACCGACAGATGCGCCGCCTCGCCGTCGTCGCGGCGGCCGACCACTTCGCCGTGCTGGTAGACCCAGGCGAGGGTCTTGCCGTCGGATAGCGGGATTTCGAGGCGCACCGGGCGCGCTGCCCGGTCGAGCCGCGCATCGAGGAGGCGCAGGAGGCTGTCGCAGCCTTCGCCGGTCACGGCCGAGAGAGCCACGACCTCGTCGTTGCGCTGCGCCTGGTTGACCAGTGCCGCGCGGGCCTCTTCGTCGAGCAAATCGATCTTGTTGAGGGCCTCGATCACCCCCTCCTCGACCAGCGCGCCAAGCCCGAGATCGTCGAGCACCGCGAGCACGTCGGCGCGCTGGGCGGCGCTGTCGGGATGGTGGGCATCGCGGACATGAATGACGATGTCGGCCTCGGTGACCTCTTCGAGCGTCGCGCGGAAGGCCGCCACCAGATGCGTCGGCAGCTCGGAGATGAACCCGACCGTGTCCGAGAGGATCGCGGTCTTGCCGGACGGGAGCTCGAGGCGGCGCATCGTCGGGTCGAGCGTGGCGAAGAGCATGTCCTCGGCGGCGACGCCGGAGCGGGTCAGGCGGTTGAACAGTGTCGACTTGCCGGCATTGGTGTAACCCACCAGCGCGACGACCGGGTAGGGGACGCGCTTGCGGGCCTCGCGGTGCAGGCTGCGGGTGCGCTTGACGCCTTCGAGCTCGCGCTTCAGCCGCGCGATGCGTTCGCCGATCAGACGCCGGTCGAGTTCGAGCTGGCTCTCGCCGGGACCGCCGAGAAAGCCGAACCCGCCGCGCTGGCGTTCGAGATGGGTCCAGGACCGCACCAGCCGCGAGCGCTGATAGGTGAGCGCCGCCAGCTCGACCTGGAGCCGGCCCTCATGGGTGCGCGCGCGGGCGCCGAAGATCTCGAGGATCAGTCCGGTGCGGTCGATGACCTTGGCCTTCCAGCTCCGCTCCAGGTTGCGCTGCTGGACCGGCGACACCGAGCCGTCGACGACGACGAGGTCGATCTTGTTCTCGACGATGGTCTCGCCGAGCGACGCGACCGCGCCCTTGCCGAGCAAAGTCCCCGGCGCTGGGCGGCCGAGGCGGACGACGCGCGAGGCGGCGATTTCGAGGTTGATCGCGCGGGCGAGGCCGATCGCCTCGTCGAGGCGCGCATCATCCGAACGCACGCTGCCGTCGCCGTTGCGGCGCGGCGGCGCGGTCTTGAGCGCGGGATGGACGACGAGGGCGCGGCCGGTCGGGCCGGCCGTTGAGCTTTCGGCCTGCCTCAGAGCTCCGCGGCCTCCCCGCCACCTTCGAAGAGCTGGATCGGCTGGGCCGGCATCACCGTCGAGATCGCGTGCTTGTACACGAGCTGAGAATGCGCATCGCGGCGCAACAGCACGCAAAAATTGTCAAACCAGGTGATGATGCCCTGCAGCTTGACCCCGTTGACGAGGAAGATGGTCACCGGCGTCTTGTTCTTGCGAACGTGGTTCAGGAACACGTCCTGCACATTTTGGGATTTTTCGCTCGTCATGGGTAAGCCCCTTTTGTTTTTTGGAGGCGCGGCGCCGATCTAAGTCTCCCAATCCGGTTACGAAGATGGGTCCGCGCCGCCAAATCGCAAGCCCCGCACGTGATCGAACAGGCGCGCCGCATCCGCGAACGACAAACGCGGCGGCGCGGAGACAAATTCCGCCGCTTCCGCCGATCCGCCGAGCAGAACCGGAACGCAGGCGCTGGCATGCGCGCACTCCATGTCGGTCGCCGTATCGCCGACAAACCACACCGCCTCGCCGGGTGCGATGCCGGCTGGCGCGAGGGCGAGCACGACCGGTTCGGGAGCCGGCTTGTCCCGCTTTGCGTCGCCGGCGCCGACGATGCCGCCGAACAGCGGCGACCAGCCGAGGTGGTCGGCCTCGCGGCGCAACAGGGCGCCGGTCTTGTTGCTGACGACGCCGAGATAGATGCCCGTCCCGGCCAGCCCCTCCAGCATCGCCTGGCGCCCGGGCAGCGGCCGCATGCGGTCGAGATGGGTCGCCTCGAAATGCTCGAGGTAGACCCGCCGCGCCTCCTCCCAGCGGTCGCCGAAGAGCGGCGGAAAGGCCTCGCGCAGGCTGAGCCGCACCCGCTCCTTGGTCTCCTCCATCGACCAGGGCGGCACGCCCATCGCCGTCATGCAGTGATGGAGCGAGGCGTAGATGGTCGGCCAGGTGTCGACGAGCGTGTTGTCCCAGTCGAACAGGATCGCGGCGGGGCGCCTCATGCGGCGGCGGCCGCGTGGGCCAGGTACTCCTCGCGCAGCCGGGTCGCGAACGAGCCGGGTCTGCCGTTGGCGACCGTCTGCCCGTCGATCGAGACGACCGGCAGGAGGTCGGCCGTGGTGCTGGTGAGAAACGCCTCGCGGGCGGCCTTTGCCTCGGCGACCGAGAACGGCCGCTCGACCAGGGTCAGCCCCTCGCGGGCGATGATGTCGAGCACGGCAAGCCGGGTGATGCCGCTGAGAATCGCATGGTCGCAGGCGCGGGTGACCACCTCCCCGTCCCGCGTGACGATCCAGGCATTGGTCGAGGTGCCCTCGGTGACGTAGCCGTCGCCATCGACCTGCCAGGCCTCGTAGCACCCGGCCTCGCGCGCCGCCTGCTTGCCGAGGACATTGGGCAGCAGCGACACAGACTTGATGTCGCAACGCTGCCAGCGGATGTCGGGGATCGTGATGACCCCGATGCCGTCGCGCCCGAGCTTGGGATCGGGCGGCTTCGACCGGCGCGAGGTGACGACGAGGACCGGCCTCGCCACCTTCGGAAAGGCGTGGTCGCGCGGCGCCACCCCGCGGGTGATCTGAAGGTAGACGATGCCGGTACCGACCCCGTTGCGGCGCACCACCTCGCGCATCACGATTTTCAACGCGGAATCGGGGATCGGCTGCTCGATTCTGAGTTCGCCGAGCGAGCGGTGCAGCCGCACGAAATGCGGCTCCTCGTCGACGAGCTTGCCGTTGACGACGGCGATGACCTCGTAGACCCCGTCCGAATACTGGTAGCCGCGGTCTTCGATATGCACGGCGGCCTGCCGGTGCGGCAGGTACCTCCCGGACACGTAGGCGATACGGGACACTGCTAGTTTCCGTTCTTGAGGGGCCGCTCGTTGCCCATCACCCCGAGCGATTTGAGCTTGCGGTGCAGGGCCGAGCGCTCCATGCCGACAAAGGCCGCGGTGCGCGAGATATTGCCGCCGAACCGGGTCACCTGCGCCAGCAGGTATTCGCGCTCGAACACCTCGCGCGCGTCGCGCAGCGGCAGGGTCATGATCTCGCTGCCCTTGTCCCACTTGACGACGGTCGGCGCGATCGCGGTGATCTCGTTGGGAAGCATGTCGGCGCGGATCGGCTCCTGCGGGTCTCCGGGCGCCATGATCAGGAGCCAGTCGACGACATTGCGAAGCTGCCGCACGTTGCCGGGCCACGGATAGGCCTGCAGCGCGGCGAGCGCGTCCTCGCCGAACTCGCGCGGCGGCACCCGCGCCGCCTCCGCCCCGCGCGCCATGAAATGCCGCGCCAGCAGCGGGATGTCCTCGCGCCGGTCGCGCAACGGCGGCACCTTGATCGGCACGACGCTCAGCCGATAGAACAAATCCTCGCGGAACCGCCCGGCGGAAATTTCGCCCGAAAGCTCCCGGTTCGACGACGCGACGACCCGTACATCGACCTCGACCCGGTTCGAGCCGCCGACGCGCTCGAAGGTCTGCTCCTGCAGCACACGGACGATCTTGCCCTGCGTCTCGATCGGCATGTCGGCGACCTCGTCGAGGAACAGGGTGCCGCCATGCGCCCGCTCGAAGGTGCCGATCTTGCGGCCGTCAAGACCGTTCTCGCAGCCGAACAGCTCGGCTTCGAGGCGGTCGGGATGCATGGTCGCGCAGTTGATCGCGACAAACGGCCCCTGCGCGCGGCGCGAGCGCGAATGCAGGAGCCGCCCGACAACCTCCTTGCCGGCGCCGGGAAGGCCGGTGATCAACACGCGGCTGCCGGTCGGCGCGACCCGGTCGATCTGCTGGCGCAGCTGGTTCGCCGCGGGCGACGCCCCGACGAGATCGAGCTCGCCGCCGGCGCGCAGGCGCAGCTCTTCGTTTTCGCGGCGGAGCGCGGCGGCCTCGATCGCCCGCGCGATCAGCAGTAGCAGCCGGTCGGCCTTGAACGGCTTCTCGATAAAGTCATAGGCGCCGATCTTGATCGCCTCGACAGCGGTCTCGATGGTGCCGTGCCCGCTGATCATCACGACCGGCACCGGAGGGATGTCGCTGCGCATCTGCCGCAGGATCTCGATGCCGTCGAGCTCGCTGCCCTGGAGCCAGATGTCGAGGATGATCAGGGTCGGCTGGCGCACCTGGATCGCCGCCAGCACCTCGTCGCTGTTGGCCGCCTCGCGGGTGTTGTAGCCCTCGTCCTTGAGGACACCCGCGATCAGCATGCGGATGTCGGCCTCGTCATCGACGATCAGAATGTCATGCGCCATGGTTGACTGTGCTCAGTTCAGCCGGCGGTATTGACGGGTCGGGACGCGGCACGACGCGCGCCTCGCGCAGGAACACAAGGTTGACCCGCGCTCCCCGAGGCTCCCGATCCTCGAGGACCAGCTCGCCCTGGTGATCTTCCATGATCTTCTTGACGATGGCGAGGCCCAACCCGGTGCCTTTCGCGCGGGTCGTGACGTATGGCTCGGTCAACCGTTCGCGGCCGTGCTTCGGCAGCCCTTTCCCGTTGTCCTCGACGGCAACGACAAGCTGGTTGTCGATCTCCTCGATCGC
This sequence comes from Allostellaceae bacterium, assembly GCA_036273175.1. GTDB lineage: Bacteria > Pseudomonadota > Alphaproteobacteria > ATCC43930 > CGMCC-115725 > DATARH01. The sequence goes on along the minus strand of DASUIE010000302.1, from coordinate 23,997 downwards.
CACGGCGATCTCGCCGGGCACCGCCGGGCGCTTTGCCGCCGCATCCTCGGCGGCCCGAGCCTCGATCGATTCGATCGCGTTCTTGACGATGTTGATGACCGCCTGGCCCACCAGGCGCCCGTCGCAGCGCAGCACCATCTCGGGCGAGGCGAATCGGGTCGAGAAGGCGATCTCGGGATGGGCGGCCCGTTGCAGGAATGCGGCGCGCTCGACGATCGTTACCAGGTCCTCGGGCTTGAGGACCGGCGCCGGCATCCGCGCAAAGGCCGAGAACTCGTCGACCATCCGCCCGATATCCTCGACATGCCGCACGATCGTATCGGTGCAGATGCGGAAGGTTTCCGGCTCCTTCTTGATCTCTTTGAGATAATTCCGCCGGAGGCGTTCGGCCGCGAGCTGGATCGGGGTGAGCGGGTTTTTGATCTCATGCGCGATCCGGCGGGCGATGTCGGCCCAGGCCGCCTTGCGCTGCGCGGAAAGCAGCTCGGTGATGTCGTCGAAGGTGACGACAAAGCCGCTGATGTCGCCGGCGTCGCGCTCCGCGGCAATGCGGACGAGGAGCGTGCGGGTGCTGTTTGTCCCGGCGATCTGGACCTGGCCTTGCGCCAGACGCTCCGGCCGCCGGGCCGCCTCATCGAGGAGATCCGCCATCTCCGGCGCAATCTCGGCGAGGTCCTCCCCGATCGAAACGTCGAGGTCGACGCCGAGCAGCGACGACGCGGAGCGGTTGGGCAGGTTGATCCGCCCGCTGCGGTCGAGCCCGATGACGCCCGCCGACACGCCGGTCAGGACCGTTTCGGTGAACCGCCTTCGCTCGTCGAGTTGGCGATTCGCCTCGATGACCTCGCGCTGCTGGCTTTGGAGCTGATTGGTCATCCGGTTGAAGGCGCGGCTTAGCGATGCGAGCTCGTCGTCCTTTTTCCCCTCGGGCACCCGCGTCGTCAGGTCGCCGGCGCTGACCTGCTCGGTCGCGCTGACCAGGCGGCTGATCGGGTCGGTCAGCTGGGCGGCGAAATTGATGCCGATCGACACCGCCGCGGCCAGGAACAGCATCGCCACCAGGATAAACACGACCGCGAAAGTGATCTGGATACCGGAACGCTGGCCTTCGAGCTGCTCGTATTGCGCGGCGGCCAGATGCGTTTCGTCGCGGTGCTTGAGCACGCGCGGCTCGATAAAGCGTCCGACATAGAGGTAGAGGTTGCTGAATTCGTCGAGCCGCACCAGGGCGCGCACCCGCTCGTCCTGGTCGTCGGTCATGATCACGACGTCGCCGAGCGCGGCGCGCTTGATCGCGTCCTTGCCGACATCCTCGAAGCCGAGCGCGAAGGCGAGGCCGGTGCGCTCGAGCATCTTGCCGTTGCCGTCGACGATCGCCGCCTCGGTCAGTCCGCGCATCGCCGCCTGCGCGGTCAGCACCGGCGCCAGGTATTGCGGGTTCAGCGACAGCGCCGAGGCATTGTGGTTGAGATCGCTCGCCATCGACAGCGCGTCGGCGCGGATCGCCTGCTGGTGCTCCCTGACATAGGCGTCGGCGACGGCGACCGATTCGGAGATCGCGGTGCGCACCCGGTCGCTGAACCACGCCTCGACCCCGAAGCTGAAAAACAGATACGAGAAGACGGCGACGATGATGGTGGGGATGATCGCGATCAGGCTGAACAGCCCGACCAGCTTGATCTGCATCCGCGAGCCGGCGAGGCCGCGGCGGCGCTCGGCCCAGACCTCGACCAGCCGCTTCACCACCAGCGCCGCCAGCGCCAGCAGCAGCGTCAGGTCGAGATACAGCATCGGCAGCACGAGCGCCGGATGCGCCCCGACCGGCTGCGGCCCGGTCAGCAGCAAATATGTCGCGATGCCGCAGGCCGGCGCGGCGATGGCGAGGGCTATCGTGATCTTGCGCCACAAGCCGATGCGGCTGGCCCAGGTTGGAACCTGTCGTGCCAGGCTCATTCGGAATCCCCAATCGACCGTGCTCAGGCGCAACAGCTGTCTGTGGTTGAGCGCGTGGCAGCGCCGCCACAGCCTTGTGCTATTTTAGCCCGCGGACGATCGGGATGTCCAACTCGCGGATTTTTTTTCGCAGCGTGTTTCGGTTGAGACCGAGCAGGTGGGCGGCCTTGATCTGGTTGCCTCGGGTAGCGCCGAGAGTGGCGGCGATCAGCGGCCGTTCGATCTCGCGCAACACCCGCTCGTAGAGCCCGGAGGCCGGCAGCCCGCCTTTATGCGCGACGAAATAATCGTGGATATGACGTTCGACGGCGGCGGCGAGCCCTTCGCCATTGGCGTCGGCAGCCGGAACGGTGGCGGAAGCCTCGTCAAGCTCGATCTCGACAATCTCTGCGCCGATCTGCTCCTGCGGATAGAGAGCCGCGAGGCGGCGCAACAGATTCTCCAGCTCGCGGACGTTGCCCGGCCAGCGGTACCGCCGCAACCGTTCCATCGCCGCTTCGTCGAGGGTTTTCGCGGAGAGACCCTCGCGCGCCGCCTGCGTCGCGAAATGCCGCACCAGCGCCGGGATGTCTGAGCTGCGCTCGCGCAGCGCCGGAATGCGGATCGGCGCGACGTTAAGCCGGTAAAACAAATCCTCCCGAAAGACGCCCTGGCGAATCAGCTGGGACAGGTCGCGATGCGTCGCCGCGATAATACGGATATCGGCGCGGATCGGCGTGCGCCCGCCGACGGCGGTGTATTCGCCCTCCTGCAGCACGCGCAGCAGCCGGGTCTGCGCCTCGAACGGCATGTCGCCGATCTCGTCGAGGAAAAGGGTCCCGCCCTTGGCCTGCTCGAATCGGCCGACCCCGCGCGCCGTCGCGCCGGTGAAAGCCCCGCGCTCATGGCCGAACAGCTCGCTCTCGATCAGGTCGCGCGGGATCGCCGCCATGTTGATCGCGACAAAGGGGCCGCTTCGGCGCTTGCCGTAATCGTGCAGGGCGCGGGCGACCAGCTCCTTGCCGGTACCGCTCTCGCCGGTGATCAGGATCGTCAGGTCGGTGCCCATCAGCCGGGCGATCGCGCGGTACACCTCCTGCATTGCCGGCGACCGGCCGATCAGCGGCAACTGCTCCTCGATCTCGTCGACGGCGTTGCCGGCGGGGGCCGAGGGCGCCGAGAGCGCCCGCTCGACGACGTTGATCAGCTCGCGCAAGTCGAAGGGCTTGGGCAGGTACTCGAAGGCGCCGCGCTCGGTCGCCTTGACCGCGGTGAGCAGCGTGTTCTGCGCGCTCATGACGATGATGCGCAGCTCGGGCCGCACTTTCTTGATGCGCGGGATCAGGTCGAGCCCGTTTTCGTCGGGCATGATCACATCGGTGATGACGAGGTCGCCCTCACCGTCGGCGACCCAGCCCCACAGCGTCGCGGCGTTGCCGGTCATGCGGACGTCATGGCCGAGCCGGGCCAGCGCCTGGCTCAGCACCATGCGGATCGCCCGATCGTCGTCAGCCACCAGGATGGTCGCGCCCATCAGCGAACCCCGTCTTGCGCAATCACCGCTTGCGCGACCACCGGCAGGAATACCCGGAACACCGTCTTCCGGGGTTGGCTGTCGAACTCGATGACCCCGCCGTGATCGCCGATCACCTTCGCGACCAGTGCAAGACCAAGGCCACTTCCGTTTCGCTTGGTCGTGACGAACGGATCGAAGAGATGCGGGGCCAGGTCGTCGGGGATGCCGCCGCCGTTATCCGCGACCGAAACCACGAGCGGCAGATAGACCCTGCCCTCGCCGTTCCCCATCGCGACGCGCAGCCCGTGCCGGTAGGCCGTCGTCAGCGTGATCTCGCCGCCGTTGCTGGGAACCGCCTCGGCCGCGTTCTTGATCAGGTTGAGAAAGACCTGCACCAAGAGGTCGCGGTTGCCATGCACCGGCGGCAGCGACGGGTCGTACTCCTCGCCGATCCGCACGTGCCGGGCAAAGCCGGACTGGGCGATCCGCCGCACGCGCTCCAGCACCTCGTGGATATTGATCGCCTCGCGCTCGATCGGGCGATGGTCGGAGAAAGCCTCCATGCGGTCCAGGAGCGCGACGATGCGGTCGGTCTCGTCGCAGATGAGCCGCGTCAGCTCCCGACCGTTCTCGTCGGCGTCCTGTTCCAGGAGCTGCGCCGCGCCGCGGATGCCGGAAAGCGGGTTCTTCACCTCATGCGCCAGCATCGCCGCCATCGCCGTGATCGAGCGCGCGGCGTTGCGGTGGGTGAGCTGCCGGTCGACCTTGTCGGCCATAGAACGCTCGTGAAAGCTGAGGACCAGAAGGTCCGCGTCGTCTCCGGCCGGCGCGCCTTCGATCGTCACCGTGCGCGCCGGGAAGCGCGGTCCTTCCAGCAGCAGATCGTATTCGGCGATCGACCCCTCGCTCTTCCACACCGCGTCGATCAGGGCGAAAAGCGGGCTTTGCGGGTGGACGAAATCGCCAAGCCCGTGGCCGTCGAGGGAAGCGGCGCCGGCGCCGAGAAACTGCTCGGCGGCGGGATTGACGAAGCGCAGCTTTCCCGCCCGGTCGAGCGCGACGACCGGGTTCGGCAAGGCCGCCAGCAGCGCCGCCGCGTCGGGCGCGAGGCCCGAGCGCCGCATTCGCGGCATCAGGCGGCCTCGCGCGCCATCAGCGGTTCGTAGAAGCCGCGCAGCAATTCCTTGACCCGCGCCACCGCGTCGGTCTGGTTGACCGCGGCGCGGAACTCGGCCGAGCCGGGAAGCCCCTTGGAGTACCAGCCGATATGCTTGCGCGCGATCTTGACGCCGGTCTCGGTGCCGTAATGGCTCAGCATGTCGTCGTAATGCTCGCTGAGGATCGCGTATTGCACCTCTAGCGGCGGATCGGGGATGCGCCGGCGGGTCTTCCGCCAGGCGATCACCTGGCGCATGAACCACGGCCGGCCATAACAGCCGCGCCCGATCATCAGCCCGTCTGCGCCGGATTCGTCGAGCGCGCCGTCGGCGTCTTCGAGCGAGTTGATGTCGCCGTTGACGATGACGGGGATCGACACCGCCTCCTTGACCGCGCGGACAAAGCTCCAATCCGCGGTCCCGGCGTAGAACTGGCAGCGCGTGCGGCCGTGCACCGTGACCATGCGAATGCCGCAGCTTTCGGCGACGCGGGCGAGCGCGGGGGCATTGCGGCTGTTGTCGTCCCAGCCGGTGCGCATCTTCAGCGTCACCGGGAGATCGACCGCCTTGACCGTCGCCTCGAGAATGCGGGCAGCGTGAATCTCGTCGCGCATCAGCGCCGAGCCGGCATGGCCGTTGACGACTTTTTTCACCGGACAGCCGAAATTGATGTCGATGATCTTGGCGCCGCGATCGGCGTTGAGCTTTGCCGCCTCGGCCATCACCGCGGGCTCGCACCCGGCGAGCTGCACGGCCATCGGCTGTTCTTCGTCGCAGCTTTTGGCCATCAGCATCGATTGGCGCGACTCGCGGATCGCCGCCTGGCTCGCGATCATCTCCGACACGACCAGCGAGGCGCCCTCGCGCTTGACGACGCGCCGGAACGGCAGATCGGTGACGCCCGACATCGGCGCCAGGATCACCGCGTCGTCGAGCCGCACCGTGGCGAGGCTGATGCTCATTGTTTAAGCAATTACCGTTAATGCCTAGAAATTAGGCAGATATTTTAAGGCAGCGCGCGAATAGACGCAATCCTGCTAGTCTGCGGCCATGGCCGGCACCTTCGCACTCGTCGTCGCGGCCGGGCGCGGCACCCGGTTTGGCGGCGACCTGCCAAAGCAATATCTGACGCTCGGCGGACGCGCGGTGCTGCACCACGCCGCCGCGGCCTTCGCCGGCCATGCGGCCGTCGCCGGCGTGCAGGTGGTGATCCGCCCTGAAGACGCCGGCGCCTATGACCGCGCGGTGGCCGGCCTCGCGCTCCTGCCATCGGTCCCCGGCGGCGCCGAGCGGCAGGATTCGGTTCGGCTGGGGCTCGAGGCCCTCGCCGCGCACAGCCCCGACCGGGTGCTGATCCACGACGGCGCCCGGCCGTTTCCGAGCGAGGCCCTGATCGACCGCGTCCTCGCGGCGCTGGAGCAATCGGCCGCGGCGATCCCCGCTCTCCCGCTGGGCGACACGATCAAGCGGGTCGAGGGCGAGACGATCCGGGCGACGGTCGACCGCTCCAACCTCTGGCGCGCCCAGACGCCGCAAGGCTTCCATTTCCAGGAGATCCTGGCCGCGCACCGCGCCGCGGCCGGAAGGGCGCTGACCGACGACGCCGCGATCGCCGAGGCCGCCGGGCTCGCGCCGCGCATCGTCACGGGCGACGACGACAATCTGAAGATCACGGCCGCCGCCGACCTTGCCGCCGCCGAGCGGCTCCTCGCCGCCCGGCTCGGCGATGTGCGGATCGGCCAGGGCTTCGACGTGCATCCCTACGGGCCGGGCGACCATATCTGGGTGTGCGGCGTCGCGATCCCGCACGAGGTCGGCGCGGTCGGCCATTCCGATGCCGATGTCGGGCTGCACGCAATCACCGACGCGGTGCTCGGCGCGATCGGCGCCGGCGATATCGGCATGCATTTTCCGCCGAGCAACCCGCGCTGGAAGGGCGCCTCCTCCGACCAGTTTCTGCGCTTCGCCGCCGATCTCGTCCGCGGCAAGGGCGGGGTCATCTCGGCAGTCGACGTCACGATCATCTGCGAGCGGCCGCGCATCTCGCCGCATCGGACCGCGATGATCGAACAGATCGCCGACATCCTCGCCATTGGCGCCGACCGCGTCAGCGTCAAGGCGACGACGACCGAAAAGCTCGGCTTCACCGGCCGCGGCGAAGGCATCGCCGCCCAGGCCGTCGCGACGATCCGGCTCCCGCTCTGACGCGACGGCTTGCCCTCGTCATCGCGACCGGGTTGGGCGCCGGCCTGCTGCCGGGCGCACCCGGCACCTGGGGCTCTCTCGCCGCCCTGCCCTGCGCCTGGGCGCTCGTCTGGTTCGGCGGCAAGATCGCGCTGGCCGGCGCCGCGCTCGTCGCCTTCGGGCTCGGCTGCTGGGCCTCCGGCGTCGCGTCCGACGGGAAGGACCCCGGCTGGATCGTCATCGACGAGATCGCCGCCCAATGGCTCGTGCTGCTCGCCGCGCCGCTCGACTGGCGCGCCTATCTTGCGGGCTTCCTGCTGTTCCGGATATTCGACATCTGGAAGCCCTTTCCGATCCGGCGCGTCGAGCGGGCGGTGCCGGGCGGGCTCGGCATCATGCTCGACGACGTCCTTGCCGCGATTTACGCTCTGGTCCCGCTGGCGATCGGCGAAGGAGCGCTCGGTGTTCGATTCTGAGATAGAGACCCTGGCCGCCTCGGTGATCGACGCCTACCGCGCCCGCGGCTGGCGGCTGGCGACCGCCGAAAGCTGCACCGGCGGGCTCGTCGCGGCCGCGCTGATCGGGATCGCCGGGTCCTCGGACGCTGTCGAGCGAGGCTATGTGACCTATTCCAACGCCGCCAAGATCGAGATGCTCGGGGTGCCTGAGCCGACGATCCTCGCCCATGGCGCGGTGAGCGCCGAGACCGCGCAGGCAATGGCTGCCGGCGCCGCACGCCGCGCCGGCGTCGATGCCGCCGTGTCGGTCGTCGGCATTGCCGGCCCCGGCGGCGGCACCGCGGAAAAGCCGGTTGGGCTCGTCCATATCGGCATCGCCCGGCGCGGCCAGGGCGGGCGCAGCGAGCGCCACGTCTTTGCCGGCGACCGCGACGCGATCCGCCGAGCCGCCCTGATCCGCGCGCTCGAAATGCTCAAAGCCGAGGCCGCCTAACCGGGCGCGGCTTCGCTCCGCGCGCAATGACGACGATGGGATAAACGGGGAGACCGCCATGTTTCTGCGCAATGCCTGGTACATCGCCGCCTGGGCCGACGAGGTCGCCGACAAGCCGCTCGCCCGGCGCATCTGCGACGAGCCGATCGTGCTGTTCCGCGACGGCGCGGGCCGGGCTGCCGCCCTGGCCGACCGGTGCTGTCATCGCGCGGCGCCGCTGAGCCTCGGCACCTGCGTGCCGGAGGGCATCCAGTGCGGGTATCACGGCCTCGTCATCGACGGCGGCGGCGTGTGCGTCAGGGTGCCGGGCCAGGACCGCATCCCGGCCGACGCCCGCGTGCGGAACTACCCGCTGGTCGAGAAGGATCAATTCCTCTGGGTGTGGATGGGCGAGGCCGAAAAGGCCGACCCGGCGGCGATCGTCGATTTCCCCTACCACAACGACCGCGCCCGCTGGCCCAACAAGCATGCGATGTACCCGATCAAGGGCAACTACATGCTGATGGTCGACAATCTGATGGACCTGACCCATCTCGGCTACCTCCACGCCAAGACGGTGGGCGGCAACCCGGGGCAGCATGTCGACGCCGAGATGAAGACCGTGCGCACGCCGAGCGGGATCAAGTTCACCCGCTGGATGAAAAACTCGCCGCCGCCGCCGAGCTATGTCCGCGCCGCCGGGTTCAAGGGCCGGGTCGACCGGCTCCAGGCGTTCGAGTTCATCGCGCCGTGCACGATCCTGCAATGGACCGGCGCGACCGATGCGGGGTCGGGGATCGACCCCGACGACTTCAAGTTCCAGTTCCGGCTATTCCATGGGCTGACCCCGGAAACCGAGACCTCGTGCCTCTATTTCTGGTCGGCGGCCAACGGCTATCGGCAGAGCGAGCCCGAAGCGACCGAGCAGCTCTACCGGGAGATCGCCCCGACCTTCCTCGAAGACAGCGAGATGGTCGAGGCGCAGCAGGCGCGGCTCACGGAGTTCGGCGAGCGGGGGCTGACCGACATCGCCGCCGACGCCAACCGGATGCAGATGCGCCGCATCGTCGACCGCCTGATCGCGGCCGAGCGCTCGTCGGTGGCGGCGGAGTAGCTACCCGTAAAGCTGCCTCGCGCGGGTCTCGAAGGCGGCGACCATGCGCTTGACCGCCTCGCCGAACAGCGCCTCGATGACCTTTTGCAGGAGCTTCGACTTGAATTCGAAATCGACGAAGAAGTCGAGCCTGCATCCGCCGCTGGGCGTCGGCTCGAAGCCCCAGTGGTTGTTGAGGTAGCGGAACGGGCCGTCGGTATAGGCGACATCGATGCTGCTCGGCCGCTGGAGCGTCACGCGAGAGGTGAAACGCTCGCGGATCAGGCGGAACCCGATGATCAGATCGGCGACGATCAGCTCAGGCCGCTTCTCTCGGATGCGCGCGCCGACGCACCAGGGCAGGAATTCCGGGTATTTCTCGACATCGGCGACGAGCGCGAACATCTGCTCCTGCGAATAGGGCAGAAGGCGCTGCTCGGCATGGGTCGGCATCAGCGGGTCGCGATGAGCGCGGTGCGAGCCGCCTTCAGCCGGGCGAAATCGTCGCCTGCATGGTAGGACGAGCGGGTCAGCGGCGACGCGGAGACGAGCAGAAAGCCCTTGCCCTGCGCCATCCGGCGATAGGCCTCGAACTCGTCCGGCGTGACGAAGCGGTCGACCCGGTGATGCTTCGGCGTCGGCTGGAGGTATTGCCCGATCGTCAGGAAATCGACATCGGCGGCGCGCAGATCGTCCATCACCTGGGCAATCTCTTCCCTGCCCTCCCCGAGCCCGACCATCAGCCCGGATTTGGTGAACATCGCCGGGTCGATCTGCTTGACCCGGTCGAGCAGCTTGAGCGAGGCGAAATACCGCGCGCCCGGCCGCACCTCGCCATAGAGGCGCGGCACGGTTTCGAGATTGTGGTTGAGGACGTCGGGCCGCGCCGCGACGACGGTCTCGATCGCGCCGTCCTTGCGCAGGAAATCGGGCACCAGCACCTCGATCGTCGTCACCGGCGCCGCCCGGCGGATCGCGGCGATCGTGCGCGCGAAATGCCCGGCGCCGCCGTCGTCGAGATCGTCGCGGTCGACCGAGGTCACGACGATGTGGTGCAGCCCAAGCTTGCCGACCGCCTCGCCGACCCGTTCCGGCTCGTGCGGGTCGAGCGCGTCGGGCCGCCCGGTCGCGACGTTGCAGAAGGTGCAGGCCCGCGTACAGGTGCTGCCGAGGATCATCACGGTCGCGTGCTTCTGCTTCCAGCACTCGCCGATATTCGGGCAGGCGGCCTCCTCGCAGACGGTGTTGAGCCGGTGCTCGCGCACGAGGCGGCGGGTTTCGTTGTATTCGGGCGAGCCCGGCGCCTTGACCCTGATCCAGGGCGGCTTGCGCGGACTTGCCTGATCGGGAAGAGCGGCCTTTTCCGGGTGGCGGACCGGCGCGGCAAGGGGCTGGAGTTCGGCCATGGCGCTAGATGTGGAGCGCGCGGCCATACGCATCAAGCACGCTCTCGTGCATCATTTCCGAGAGCGTGGGGTGCGGGAAGACGGTCGCCATCAGCTCGCTCTCGGTCGTCTCCAAGGTGCGGGCGATCGTGTAGCCCTGGATCAGCTCGGTGACCTCGGCGCCGACCATATGCGCGCCGAGAAGCTCGCCGGTCTTGGCGTCGAACACGGTCTTGACCATGCCCTCGGGCTCGCCGAGGGCGATGGCCTTGCCGTTGCCGATAAACGGGAAGCGCCCCACCTTGACCTCGTGCCCGGCCTCGCGCGCGGCCTTTTCGGTGAGGCCGACGCTGGCGACCTGCGGCCGGCAATAGGTGCAGCCCGGGATGTTCTTGAGGTTGACCGGGTGGACCCCGTTGACCCCGGCGATGTGCTCGACGCAGACGACGCCCTCATGCATCGCCTTGTGCGCGAGCCAGGGCGGACCGGCGAGATCGCCGATCGCATAGATCCCGTCCTCGCCGGTGCGCGACCATTCGTCGGCGACGACGTGCCCGCGCTCGACCTTGACCTTGGTGCCTTCGAGGCCGAGTTCCTCGACATTGCCGGTGATGCCGACCGCCGAGATGACCTTCTCGACCGTGACCTCGATGCTCTTCCCGCCAGACTCGATCGTCGCCGTGACCCGGTCCTTGCCCTTCTTGAGCGCTTTTACGGTCGCGCCGGTATGGATCTTGATACCCTGCTTTTCGAAGGCCTTGCGGGCGAAAACGGAAATCTCCTCGTCCTCGACCGGCAGCACCCGGTCGAGCACCTCGACGACCGTCACCTCGGCGCCCATGTCGCGGTAGAAGCTGGCGAACTCGATGCCGATCGCGCCGGAGCCGATCACCAGCAGCGATTTCGGCATCGCCGCCGGCACCATCGCCTCCTTGTAGGTCCAGACCTGCTTGCCGTCGGCCTCGATGCCGGGGAGCGAGCGAGCGCGAGCGCCAGTCGCGAGGATGATGTGCTTGGCGGTGAGATCGGCGACCGGCTTGCCGTCCTTGGCGACGGCGATCTTGCCTTTGCCGGTCAGCCGGCCGTGGCCGTCGAAGACGGCGACCTTGTTCTTGCGCAAGAGGAAACCGACGCCGTTCGAGAGCTGCTTGGCGACGGCGCGCGAGCGGGCGACGACCTTGCCGGGATCGAAGCTGATCTTCTCGGCCGAGAAGCCGTAATCGCCGAGCCGGTGCAGCAGGTGGTGGATTTCCGAGGCGCGCAGCAGCGCTTTCGTCGGGATGCAGCCCCAGTTGAGGCAAATGCCGCCGAGATGCTCGCGCTCGACGACCGCGGTCTTCATGCTGAGCTGCGCCGCGCGGATCGCCGCGACATAGCCGCCCGGTCCGCCGCCGAGCACGACGACATCGAACGCGGTGTCAGGCATCAGAGCAGCATCAGCGCGGGCTGTTCGATCAGCCGCTTGAACGCTTGCATGAACCGCGCGCCGACCGCGCCGTCGACGACGCGATGGTCGCAGGAAATCGTGCAGGTCATCACCGTCGCGACCGTGAGCTGGCCGTTCTCGACGACCGGGCGGGGCTCGCCGGCGCCGACCGCGAGGATGCAGCCCTGCGGCGGGTTGATCACGGCGGCGAACTCGCGCACGCCGAACATGCCGAGGTTGGAAATCGAGAAGGTGCCGCCCTGAAACTCCTCGAGCTTCAACTTGCCGGCGCGGGCGCGGCTCGCGAGGTCTTTCACCTCGGCGGAAATCTGGGCGATGCCCTTCTGGTCGGCGCCGCGCACGATCGGGGTGATCAGCCCGTCCTCCAGCGCGACCGCGACGGCGATGTCGGCGCGCTCCCAGAGGATCGTCCCCTCCTCGCTCCACGACGCGTTCGCCGCCGGCACCTGGCGCAGCGCCAGCGCCGCCGCCTTGATCACGAAATCGTTGATCGAGATGCGCAACTCCTCGGGCAGCGCCTTCATCGCCCGCAGCATCTCGTCGATGCGGCAATCGACGGTCAGGTAGAAATGCGGGACGGTCTGCTTCGACTCGGTGAGCCGTCGCGCGATCGTCCGCCGCATCGAGCTGTGCGGCTTCAGGGTCGACGGCGCGTCGCCGGTCAGGTCGACGGTTGCGCGGGCGATTGCCGGAGCCGGCGTCGGCGCGGCCGGCGATGGTTTCGTCCCGCCGCCGAGCGCGGCGTCGATATCGGCCTTGACGATGCGGCCCTGCGGGCCGGAGCCGCGCAGCGCCGAGAGGTCGAGATTGGCTTGCGCCGCCATCCGCCGCGCCAGCGGGCTGGCGAAGATGCGGGCGCCGTTGCGGTGCGGCGCGGGAGATGGCGGGGCAGGCCCAGGCCCCTCACCCCGGCCCTCTTCCCGCTCGCGGGGAGGGGGAGGGACCGGCGGAGCCGGCGCGGCCTTTGGCGCCTCAATCAGGCTCGACGCGTCCTCGCCTTCGCCGAGCAGCAGCGCGATCGCCTGGTTGACCTTGATCCCCTGCGCGCCTTCGGGAACGAGAATCTTGCCCATGCGGCCGTCATCGACCGCCTCGACCTCCATCGTCGCCTTGTCGGTCTCGATCTCGGCGAGCACGTCGCCGGAATGCACCTCGTCGCCCTCCTTCTTCAGCCAGCGGGCGAGGTTGCCCTCGGTCATCGTCGGCGACAGGGCGGGCATCAGGATTTCGATCGGCATGGATCAGGGCACCTAGCGGTACACGACCTCGTGGGCCGCGGCGACGATGTCCTCGACCTGCGGCACCGCGAGCCGCTCGAGGTTGGCGGCGTAGGGCAGCGGCACGTCCTTGGCGGTGACGCGCTTGAGCGGCGCGTCGAGCCAGTCGAAGCATTGCTCCATCGCGATCGCCGCGATCTCCGACCCGATCCCGGCGAAGGGCCAGCCTTCCTCGACCGAGACGATGCGGTTGGTCTTGCGCACCGATGCGACGACGGTCGCGGCATCGAAGGGCCGCAGCGTGCGCAGATCGATGACCTCGGCCGAGATGCCCGCCTTCGCCAGCTCCTCGGCGGCCTGGAGGGCCAGCTTCACCATGCGCGAGAAGGCGATGATCGTGACGCCGTCGCCCTCGCGCGCGACTCGCGCCTTGCCGATCGGGACCAGGTATTCGGGGTCGTCCGGCACCGGAAAGCTCTCGCCGTAAACAAGCTCGTGCTCGAGGAAGACGACCGGGTTGGGGTCGCGGATCGCCGATTTGAGGAGGCCCTTGTGGTCGGCGCCGGTAAACGGCGCGACAACCTTCAGTCCCGGCACGTGGGCGTACCAGCTCGCGTAGCATTGCGAATGCTGGGCGGCGACGCGGGCGGCGATCCCGTTGGGGCCGCGGAAGACGATCGGGCACGACATCTGCCCGCCCGACATGTACCGCGTCTTGGCCGCCGAATTGATGATCTGGTCCATCGCCTGCATGGCGAAGTTGAAGGTCATGAACTCGACGATCGGCCTGAGTCCCGCCATCGCGGCGCCGATACCGAGCCCGGCGAAGCCGTGCTCGGTGATCGGGGTATCGATGACCCGGCGCTTGCCGAATTCCTGCAAAAGCCCCTGGCTGACCTTGTAGGCGCCCTGGTACTCGGCGACCTCCTCGCCGATCAGCAGCACATCGCCGTCGCGCCGCATCTCCTCGGCGATCGCGTCGCGCAACGCCTCGCGGACGGTCTGGGTGACCGTCTTGCCGGTGTATTCGCTTTCGGAAAGGGATTGAATCTGGGGCGCGGGCGGCGCGGCGCCATTGCCCGATTTGTGCGGCTCGGCCGGCTTCTCGCGCGCCGGCTCAGGGGCTCGCGCGGCCGGCTTCGGGGCCTCCGCGACGTCCTCGCCGTTCGCGGCGATGACCGCGATCGGCGTGTTGACGGCGACGTGGTCGGTGCCCTCGGGAATGACGATCTTGGCGAGGATGCCCTCGTCCACCGCCTCGACCTCCATCGTCGCCTTGTCGGTCTCGATCTCGGCGAGGATGTCGCCGGCATGCACTTCGTCGCCCTCGCTCTTGATCCAGCGGGCGATCTTGCCTTCGGTCATGGTCGGTGACAGGGCCGGCATCAAGACTTCGCTCACGGCGACGCCTCGGCCAGCACGTCGGTCCACAACTCCCCGGGGTCGGGCTCGGGGCAATCCTGCGCGAACTGCGCGGCCTCGGCGACGACCTCGCGCACCCGCTTCTCGACCGCGGCGAGCTCCGCCTCCTTGGCCGTGCCGGCTTCGATCAGCTTGGCGCGCAGATGGTCGATCGGGTCGTGCTCGCTGCGCATCTTGTTGACTTCGTCGCGCGTGCGGTACTTCGCCGGGTCCGACATCGAGTGACCGCGATAGCGGTAGGTCAGCATCTCCAGGATGATCGGGCCGTTGCCGCCGCGCGCATGCGCGATCGCCTTCTTCCCAGCCTCGTAAACGGCCGCGACATCCATCCCGTCGACCTGCTCGCCGGGGATACCGTAAGCGACGCCGCGGTGGAACAGGTCGGTGCGCGCGGAGGCGCGGTCGACCGAGGTGCCCATGCCGTAGCGATTGTTCTCGATCACATAGACGACCGGGAGCTTCCACAGCGAGGCCATGTTGAAGCTCTCATAGACCTGGCCCTGGTTGATCGCGCCGTCGCCGAGAAAGGTGACCGAGATGAACCCGTCGTCGCGGTAGCGGTGCGCGAAGCCGAGCCCGGTGCCGATCGGCACCTGCGCCCCGACGATGCCGTGCCCGCCGAAGAAGTTCCGCTCGCGGCTGAACATGTGCATCGAGCCGCCCTTGCCGCGCGAGTAGCCGTCGCGCCGCCCGGCAAGCTCGGCCATGACGCCCTTCGGGTCCATGCCGCAGGCGAGCATGTGGCCGTGGTCGCGGTACGAGGTGACGATCGTGTCGCCCTCCTTCAGCGCCGCCTGCAGCCCGACGACGACCGCCTCCTGCCCGATATAGAGGTGGCAGAACCCGCCAATCAGACCCATGCCGTAAAGCTGCCCCGCCCGCTCCTCGAAGCGGCGGATCAGTAGCATGTCGTGGAAGAATTGCGTCAGCGTCGCGGCAGCGACGGGAGGCTCCGCGGGCTTGGCCGGCTTGGCCTTTGACGTGACTGCCATGCATTCCCTCCGCTGGCCGGCAGAATGGGGACAAACGCCGCTATTTGCAACCGGGCGGGCCGCATTTCAGCCCCCCGCCCGAACGCGGTCTAGCGCGATTGCGCGGGGCGGATGATGACGATTTCGTTGGGCTGAGCGAGATCGAGCGTGCGCCGCACCTGCTCGTCGAGCAAGTCCGGGTCGACATGGTCGGGACGCATGTCGGCGACGCGCCGATCGAGCGCCGCGCGGTCCGCTTCGACGTTTGCCAGATTGTCGCGGGCGATGCGCAATTCGTGATTGATGCGCATCCAGGCGCCGATCCCGCGATCGCCTTCGATGGCGTGATAGATGAAATACGCAGTCGCCACGATCCCCAACACCGGGGCTACCAGAACGCGCGCATGACGGCGCATCTCGCGGAATACGACCATCGCTAGAGAGAATCACGGGGCGGTCGCGGCGTCAACCGCCGCCGGAGATCACCGCCTCAGCGCGGCGCGTCCCGGGTAATGGGCCGAGTCGCCGAGCTGCTCCTCGATCCGAATCAGTTGGTTGTATTTGGCGAGCCGGTCGGAGCGCGACAGCGACCCCGTTTTGATCTGGCCGCAATTGGTCGCCACCGCGAGATCGGCGATCGTCGTGTCCTCGGTTTCGCCCGAGCGGTGCGACATGACCGCGCCATAGCCGGCGCGCATCGCCGTCTCGATCGTCTCCAGCGTCTCCGACAGCGTGCCGATCTGGTTGACCTTGATCAGCACCGCGTTGGCGGTGCCGTCGGCGATGCCGCGCTTGACGCGCTCGGGGTTGGTCACGAACAGGTCGTCGCCGACGAGCTGGATTTTGCCGCCGAGCTCGCGGGTCAGATGCGCCCAGCCTTCCCAATCGTCCTCGGCCATCCCGTCCTCGATCGACACGATCGGGTACCGCGAGACGAGATCGGCGTAATAGGCGACCATGCCGGCCGCGTCGAGCACCTTGCCCTCGCCTTTCAAATCGTACTTGCCGTCGCGGTAGAACTCGGTCGAGGCCGGGTCGAGCGCCAGCACGATGTCGTCGCCGGGTTTGTACCCGGCCCCCTCGATCGCCTTCATCACAAAGCCGAGCGCGGCGTCGGCGGAGCCGATATTCGGGGCGAACCCGCCCTCGTCGCCGACATTGGTGTTGAGCCCGGAATCGTGGAGCTGCCGGCGGAGCGCGTGGAAGATTTCGGAGCCGGCGCGGATCGCCTCGGCGACGCTGGCCGCCCCGACCGGCATGATCATGAATTCCTGAATGTCGATCGGGTTGTCGGCATGCACCCCGCCATTGACGATGTTCATCATCGGCACCGGCAGGGTTCGGGCGAAAACACCGCCGACATAGCGGTAGAGCGGCAGGTCGAGCTCGTCGGCCGAGGCGCGCGCGCAGGCGAGGCTCACCCCGAGCACCGCGTTGGCGCCGAGCCGGCCCTTGTTCGGCGTGCCGTCGAGCCCGATCAGCGTCCGGTCGATCGCGAGCTGGTCGCCGGCCTCGAAACCCGACAGCGCGTCGAAAATCTCCCCGTTGACCGCCGCGACCGCCTTCTGCACGCCGCGCCCGTGATAGCGCGCGCCGCCATCGCGCAGCTCGACCGCCTCATGCGCCCCGGTGGACGCCCCCGACGGCACCGCCGCGCGCCCGCTCGCGCCGCTGTCGAGCGAGACCTCGACCTCGACCGTCGGGTTGCCGCGGCTATCGAGAATCTCGCGTGCATGGATGTCGGCTATCGCACTCATGTCTCAGTCCCTATGCGCGCTCATATAGGCGCGAAGAATGGCGTTGATCCGGGTCTGATAGCCAGGATGCCGGCGGAACCACGCCAGCAGATCGGCATCGAGACGCATCGTAACCGTTTGTTTCGGCTGCGGCATAACCACTCTCGCGGTCTTCCAGAACTCTTCGTCGGTCGGCTTTATCTCAGGGTCCACGCGGACCGCCGCTCGCACCTCGTCGTCGCTCATGCTGCGCAGCCGCGACCAATCCGTGCCGGTCTCAGTTTTCGAGGCGCTGCCAGTAGTATCGCCGCTCATGGGGTTCGGACCTCCATGCCGATATGATGTGACGCTCGTCATCGTCTCGATCGGTATAGATCACCGTTATCTCAAGACCGCCTGCGAGCCCGATCGCATAGACGCGGACCTCCCCATACTCGAAACGGTCGTCAACGCGCTCGACCGTTGGCCCCTCGAATATCCTCGCGGCGTCCGCAAGGGCGATGGCGTGCCGCCGAATATTTGTGAGGTTCTTGTCCGGGTCCCACGTAAATCGCACGTCAATATTTACGCTACGTATTTACGTTGTTCAAGGGCTCAAATCCGGCAGCGGCCGCGCCTTGGCGATGCGGTCGAGCGCGGCCAGCGTCTCGATCAGCTCGGGCATCGCCTTCAGGGGCAGCATCGTCAGACCCTCGGCGCCACTCGTGTTGTCGGGGTCCTGGTGGCACTCGAGAAACATCGCGGCGACGCCGATCGCGGCGGCGGCGCGGGCGAGGACCGGGCCGAACTCGCGCTGCCCGCCGGAGCGGTCGCCAAGGCCGCCCGGCTCCGCGACGGCATGGGTCGCGTCCATCACGACCGGGTAGCCGGTCTGCGCCATGATGGGCAGGGCGCGCATATCGGCGATCAAGGTGTTGTAGCCAAAGGCGGCGCCGCGTTCGCACAGCAGGATTTGCTCGTTGCCGGTCGAGGCGACCTTGCCGGCGACATTCTTCATGTCCCACGGCGAGATGAACTGGCCCTTCTTGATGTTGACCGGCTTGCCGGCCTTGCCGGCGGCGATCATCAGGTCGGTCTGCCGGCACAAAAAGGCCGGGGTCTGGATGATGTCGACGACCTCGGCGACCGGCGCGCATTGCTCGGCGGTATGGATGTCGGTCAGCACCGGCAGCCCGCTCGTCTCGCGCACCTCGGCGAGGATCGGCAAGCCGGCTTCGAGCCCGATCCCCCGGGCGCCGCCGATCGACGAGCGGTTCGCCTTGTCGAACGAGGTCTTGTAGATGACCGGAATACGGAGCTTCTCCGCCATCTCCTTCAGCGCGGCGCTCATTTCCAGCGCATGCGCGCGCGACTCCAGCGTGTTCGGACCGAGGATGAACACCATCGGCAGGTCGTTGCCGACCGTGACGCCGCCGACCGGGACATGACGGGGGGTCATCGGAAACTCCTAAACCAGCCGCGACTGGTCGAGCGCGGCCTTGACGAACGAGGTGAAAAGCGGGTGCGGCTCGAACGGCTTCGACTTCAGCTCGGGATGAAACTGCACGCCGACAAACCACGGATGCTCGGGAATCTCGACGATCTCGGGGAGCACCCCGTCGGGCGACATGCCGGAAAACCTGAGCCCGGCCGCTTCGAGGGTATCGCGATAGGCGATGTTGACCTCGTAGCGGTGGCGATGCCGCTCGCTGATCTGGGTGCCCCCGTAAATCCCGGCGACGCGGCTTTCCGGATCGAGCATCGCAGGATAGGCGCCGAGCCGCATCGTCCCGCCAAGATCGCCGTCGGCCTCGCGCTGCTCGACCTCGTTGCCGCGCTGCCATTCGGTCATCAGGCCGATTACCGGGTGCTGGCAGGGGCCGAACTCGCTCGACCCGGCGCCCGCCAGATTGGCGAGGTTCCGCGCCGCCTCGATCACCGCCATCTGCATGCCGAAGCAGATGCCGAAATACGGCACCTCGCGCTCGCGGGCGAACCGCGCCGCCTGTATCTTTCCCTCCGAGCCGCGCTCGCCGAACCCGCCCGGAACGAGGATGCCGTGCACCCCTTCGAGCTGGCGCACCGCTTCCGTCTCGGCCTCGAAAACCTCGCTGTCGATCCAGTCGATGTTGACCTTCACATTGTTGGCGATGCCGCCATGGGTCATCGCCTCGGCCAGCGATTTGTAGCTGTCGGGCAGGTGCGTATACTTGCCGACGATCGCGATCGTGACCTCGCCTTCGGGCTTGCGGACATGCTCGACGATCCCGTTCCAGCGGCTGAGGTCGGGCGGCTGCGTGTCGAGGCCGAAATGCCGGCAGACCTCGCGGTCGAACCCCTCGGCGTGGTAGGCCGCCGGAACCGCGTAGATCGTGTCGACATCGAGCGCCGGGATCACGCAGCTTTCGCGCACGTTGCAGAAGAGCGCGATCTTTTTGCGCGCCCCTTCCGGTATCTCGCGGTCGCAGCGGCACAGCAGAATGTCGGGCTGGATGCCGAGGCCGAGCAGCTCTTTCGCCGAATGCTGGGTAGGCTTGGTCTTCAACTCGCCGGCCGAGTTGATCCACGGCACCAGCGTCAGGTGCGCGAACAGCACCCGCTCGCGCCCCAGCTCGTTGCCGAGCTGGCGGATCGCCTCGAGGAACGGAAGGCTCTCGATGTCGCCGACCGTGCCGCCGATCTCGCACAGCACGAAATCCTCGTCGGTGAGGTCGGCGAGGATGAACTCCTTGATCGCGTCGGTGACGTGCGGAATCACCTGCACGGTCGCGCCAAGATACTCGCCCCGGCGCTCGCGGCCGATCACGGTCGAGTAGATCTTGCCGGTCGTCACGCTGTCGCTCTTGCGCGCGGCGACGCCGACATATCGCTCGTAATGGCCGAGATCGAGATCGGTCTCGGCGCCGTCGTCGGTCACGTAGACTTCCCCGTGCTGATAGGGGCTCATCGTCCCGGGATCGACATTGAGATAGGGGTCGAGCTTCCTCAATCGCACGGTAAAGCCGCGCGCCTGCAGCAGCGCTCCGAGCGCCGCCGAGCAAAGCCCCTTGCCAAGGGAGGAAACCACGCCGCCGGTGATGAATACGAACCGCGTCATGGACCTTCACTATAAAGTAACCCTCGACGCCCTCCCATGGGAAACTGCCAAGCAAGGAAATTCAATAGCTTAAAAGAAGGATTTTGAGCCGACGCGACAATGGCCGGGCCGCCGCCTCGCCAATTTGGCGAGGAATGCGGGCGGGAATGCTGGCCCTCCGGCGATTCGGCGTTACTTCGCCAGGGGCGCGCTCGGTTCGGCCGGAGCCGGGGGCGTCGGGGGTGGCGCCGGAGACGCGGGCGCCGCCGGTCCCGCCGGCATGTCCTGGATGATCGAGTGCGGGGTGCGGCCGAAATTGCTGAGCACGACCAGCAGCACGCTCGTGACCATGAACGCGGCGGCGAGGATCGCGGTCGTCCGGGTCAGCAGGTTCGCGGTGGAGCGCCCGGTCATAAAGCCCGACATGCCCCCGCCGCCCATGCCGAGCGCCCCGCCCTCGCTCTTTTGCAGCAACACGACGCAGACAAGCGCGACCGCGATGAAGACATGGACGATGAACAGCAGCAGGATCATGTGCGGTCCGCGAGGTTCCCTGGGGCTAAGCGCGCCCTATCTACTGCGTTCGGCTACAGAATGTAAGACAGCACCAGGAGAGCCCCGGCCAGCACGGCCTTGACCGCGAACTCCGGCTCCATCAGCGGCGCGCTGAAGAACGATACCAGCGCCCCGAGCCCGACCGCCGCCAGGAGAAACCACAACAGGAGCTGGATCATCCCTCGCGCACCGAGGCGCTCCGACAGCGTGGCGGAGAGCCGGTCGCTGTCGAGCATCAGCGAGGGCGGCACCGCCGGGCCATCGAAGGCGGTGCGCCACCGCGCCGCCTCGTCGAGCCTGCGCAGGCGCCGCATCGCCGCCTCACGCAGCCGCCGCTCGCGCTCGGCCCGCGCGGCCTCTGCCTGCTGCCAGTCGAAACCGCCGGGCATCGCTATTCCGCGGCCTCGACGACAGCCCAGAAATCGTCGGCCTTGAGGCTCGCGCCGCCGATCAGCCCGCCATCCACATGCGGCACCGCGAAGATGTCCTTGGCGTTGCCGGGATTGACCGAGCCGCCGTAGAGGATGCGCGTGGCGGCCGGCAGCGAGGCATGGACGCCGGCGTGGATTTCGGCGATGTCGGCGAGGGTCGGGGTCAGGCCGGTGCCGATCGCCCAGACCGGCTCATAGGCGACGACGAGACGGTCGGCCGAAGCGCCGGGCGGGAGCGAGCCGGCAAGCTGCGCCGAGACGACCGCGAGCGCCATGCCGTCCTCGCGCTGGCTGCGGGTCTCGCCGATGCAGACGATCGCGGTGAGGCCGGCGCGCCACGCCCCGAGGACCTTGTCGCGCACCTCGCCGTCGCTTTCGCCGCGGCCGTGGCGCCGCTCCGAATGGCCGAGGATCACGTACGTGCAGCCGGCATCCTTGAGCATCTCGGCGCTGACATCGCCGGTAAAGGCGCCCTTCTCGGCCGGCGCGCAATCCTGCCCGCCGAGCGCGATGCCGCTTCCGGCCAGGGCGAGTCCGACATCGCCGATCACCGTTGCGGGCGGGCACACGAGGATGTCGCAGCGCGCGCTCGCGCCCTTCGCCCGCACCACGAGAGCACCGGCCAGCGCGGCTGCGTCGGCGCGCAGCCCGTTCATCTTCCAGTTCCCCGCGACGAGACGCCCGTGTTGTGCCATACCCACTCCGTCTCTATCATCGGCGCACGATCACACCGGCGTAGAGGCCGGTCAACCTGCGTCCAAAACATAGCGTCATATGCTGCAAGCAATCCGCACCAAAGCGGGCGGGATCGTCGTCAAGGGGTTGTTTGCCCTGCTGATCCTGTCGTTCGGTTTCTGGGGCATCTACACCCGCTCCCCCTATTTCCAGGAAAAGTCGCCCGAGACCGAGATCGCCAGCGTCGGCGGCCAGACCATTCAGGCCGGGCAGCTCCAGCAGGCGCTCGAGCCGGCGCTGCAGCGGCTGCGGCAACAGCTCGGCGCGGCGATCGACCGCGACCAGGTGAAGCAGCTCGGCATTCTCGACAGCCTGCTCAACGGGCTGATCGACCGCGCGCTGCTCGACCAGGAGGCGCGGCGGCTCAAGCTCGACGTATCGGACGACGTGATCCGCACCGAGATCGCCCGCAACCCGGCCTTCCGCGGCCCGGACGGCCGGTTCGACCGCGGCCTCTTCGCCCAGATCCTCTCGCTCAACCACCTGACCGAGGAACAATTCGTCGCGCGCATGACCGCGGAGGTGCCGCGGACCGACATTCTTCACGCCGTCACCGCCGGCGCCGCGCCCGCCCGCTCGGAGGTCGACGCCCTTTTCCGCCATCGCGGCGAGACCCGGATCGCCGACATCGTTAGCCTGCCGCTATCCGGAGCCGCCGCGCCGCCGGCCCCGAGCGACGCCGATTTGCAGAAATACTACGACGCGCACCAGGACAATTTCCGCGCCCCCGAGTTTCGCGCCTTCACGATGGCGAGCCTCGATACCGCCGATCTCGCCAAGGAAATTCAAATCCCGGACGACAAGCTCAAGGCCGAGTACGACCAGCGCAAGGAAGATCTCGCGATCCCCGAGCAGCGCCAGATCGAGCAGATCCTGGCGCCGAGCGAGGCGGTGGCGAAGCAGGCCGAGGACGCGCTTGCCGCCGGCAAGGACTTCAAAGAGGTCGCGACGACGGTCGCCAAGCAGGACCCCGCCACGATCGACCTTGGCCTGATGAAACAGTCCGAGATGCCCAAGGAGCTTGCCGACACCGCCTACGACCTCCAGCTCAACCAGGCGAGCCAGCCGATCAAGACCGCATTCGGCTGGCACATCATCCGGGTGACCAAGATCGTGCCGCCCTCGACACAAAGCTTCGAGCAGGCCAAACCCGCGCTCGCCGCGGCGCTCGCCAAGGAGGAGGCGCTCGACAAGCTCGACAAGGTCGCCAACAAGGCCGACGACGCGCTGGCCGGCGGCGCCAACCTCGGCGACATCGCCGGCAAGTTCGGGCTCAAGCTGACCAAGGTCGAGAGCGCCGATGTCGGTGGCCGGGACCCTGCCGGCAAGCCGGTCGCCCTGCCGATTCCGGGCGGGGAGGTGCTGAAGACCGTGTACGCAACCGAGCAGGGTGACACGAGCCGGGTCATCGACACGCAAGACGGCGAGATTTTCGCGGTCCACACCGACAAGATCGTCGCGCCGCGCGTCAAGCCGCTCGACGAGGTCAAGGCCCAGGTGCTCTCGGCCTGGCAGCAGGACCGGAAGCGCGAGGCGATCGACAAGGAGGCGGCCGACCTCGCCGCCGCCGTCACCGCCGAAAAGCCGCTCAAGGCGGTGGCGGCGGAGAAGAAGCTGACGGTCACGACCTCGCCGCCCCTCACCCGCAAGCCGCAGGGCGACAGCGGCGCCCCGCCCGCGCTGGTCGCCAAGCTCTTCGGCGTGAAGCAGGGCGCGGCGGTCAGCGCCGAGGACGGTACCGGCGCCTACGTCGCCCAGCTCAAGGAGATCAAAATCCCCGACGCGCCGAGCGACGCCCAGGCGGCGGCCGCATCGAGGCAGCTCGCCGAAGGCGTCCGCGTCGACCTCGCGACCGAGTTCACCAACGCCCTCAAACACCGCTTCCCGGTCAAGATCGACCGCGAAGCCCTCGACAAGGCGTTCTAGCTACCGCGGCGGACAAAGCGCGGCGAAGACGGCGTCGATGATCGGGATGCCGACCGCGCCGTAGAGCGTCATCACCGACTCGGGATGAAACTGCACGGCGGCCATCGGCAGGCTTTCGTGCTCGACCGCCATGACGACGCCGTCATCGGTCTCGGCGGTGACCCGCAGCGCCGCCGGCAGGGTCGCCCGCCTCGCGTACAGCGAGTGGTATCGCCCGACCGTAAACCCGTCCTCGAGGCCGCTGAGGATCGAGTTGCCGACCCGGCGCACCGGCGACGGTTTGCCGTGCATCGGGATGTCGAGCA